>NZ_BAACAP010000198.1:0-71816 GCF_045865695.1 Scytonema hankhaensis NUACC26 | reverse complement strand
TGGCGTTCGCGAAGCGTCTCCGAAGGAGATACCCGGAGGGCGAACCCGAAAGGGGACACCCGCACCACAAGAGAAAGTTGAATGTTTTTTTATTTGGAAGTCCCCTAGCAATATCTGTACCAATGTTGGATTTTGGCTTGAGAAAGTCTTACCTAGACTGACTCTCACCTAACTATCTGTCGAATTCTTGTTGTGAATTGATATCACTTTTAGACTTTTTTCTGCCATCAATGCCTTCAGCAGAACTGATTTTCTCGTGAATGACTAACTTGAAAACGTATCGATTTGGTGTAATATTGCGATATTAGTAGCGATCGCTAGGATGAAAGCACTGGTAGCGTCATTTTACCAACGACTCAATTCTTCAGAAACTTTACGATTGCTCTCTATTTGTTGCTCAATACTCGAAAGCTTGTTAGGAGAAACTGATTTGATAAACTTGTGATTTGTTTGGACGTTACTTCCTGTAACTAAATGGACTTTAACCTCTTGAGATTCAGTCACTAAAGCGACTTTAATCTCATTCAGAGCTTGTTGTTGCTCTTTAATAATTTGTGTCAATTCGTTTAACTTTTGAGCGTGGAGTTCATCTAATTTCTCATGCAGCAGTTCAATATTTTGTCCGGCTCTGAGATTCACTTGGTGGTCAATCTCAGCATTTTTGCGATCGGTATCCGATTGGCGGTTTTGACTCATCAAAACGACAGGAGCTGTGTAGGCTGATGCAAAGGAAAACACTAAGTTCAGCATCATGAAGGGTGACTCATCCCAATGAGGTAATCCTGGTATAGAGTTTACACCAACCCATCCTGCTAAAATTGCACTTTGACCGATAAGAAATCCCCAAGAACCCACTTGTGCTGCTAATTTATCTGCAAGGCGTTGTCCTGGAGTCAATTCTTGAGTTGCTATACTTTGGATAACCGATTGCTCTTTCTTAACAACAGAAGAATTTTGAATAACTTTTGTATCAACAGTGTTAGATAAGGTCTTTTTTGTCAGCTTCATCTTGCACCTCGGCGTTTTTCTTGTTTGCGTTTTTCCTGATGTCTCTTAATGTACGCCGAGCTTCTGATAAGAGCAAATACTCTTTGTTTTCAAAACGATAGATAAAAGTGATGATATAACTTTTTCTCAAATCCTTACCAATGGCAAATGCTCATGACAATCCTTTGTGCAGGATTCCTATAGTTAACTTAAATTGTGCTGGCTTCACTTAATCTGGAAAGATTTTTCTGCCGCTTTATAGTTCTCCAATTAGCTTGTCGTACTCTGCATGAGTTCCAATCCAAAACCACGAAATGCCAGTTTCCACTTCAACACCTAAAGCCCGGTAATCCAGCCCTACCCGAACTCTCATCAGTTGACCCCGTGTTTATTTGTCTGTAATTACCTACAAAGTGCAATGGCACTATTCCGTAATTCTCCAAAAATCTTTATTTACAGTATATTTTCCCAATTTTGTGGTACAATTCGATACAATCTATTTAAAAGCCCCTCGTGAGCGGCAACTCCAGGGGCAGTATTTCCGAACAGTTAAGACGGAGACACAGACAAAATGAATTATAAGTATAGGTTAGCAGAGAATTCGTCTGCTGAAAACAGCTCCTTGTCTGCATTTTTTGTAGATGACTCTTGGACATATGGGAGGTCAAGCACAACATCTGCGACGATCGCTCAGAAAGTATCCGAGTCACGGCAATCCTACCGGATACTGAAAATCGATCCTGAATTCAAAAATCTTATTCCACCACTGTCATCTGAAGAAAAATTACAACTCGAAGTCAACCTTCAGGAATTTGGCTGTCTCGATCCTCTCATAGTATGGAAAAGCACGAGTATTTTGTTAGATGGACATAACCGTTATGAAATATGTACTCGTCTTCAAATACATTATGAGACAGTAGAGATAGACTTACCAAGCAAAGAAGCAGCTATATGTTGGATTGCCAACCATCAATTAGGACGGCGCAACATGACACCAGAGACAGCAAGTTATCTCAGAGGTAAGCGCTACCTGCATTTGAAGGGCAATAAAGAGGCTAATCTCAAACAGAATTTACCGAAGGGCCATTTTGACCCTTCGGAACAAGAACTTCAGAAGGAGAACCCACCAAAGGACAAAAGTTTCCTATCGAAAGAAGAACCTGAGAATGTGAATTTACCGAAGGGCCATTTTGACCCTTCGGAAAGCACAGCAAAAACTTTGGCTGAGCAACACAAAGTTGGCGAGCGTACTATCAAGAGAGATGCTCAATTCACTACAGCACTGGATATCCTAGCTCAAGTGTTGGGGGACGATCTCAAACACTCCATATTAACTCGTACCGCCGGACTGACCAAAAAAGACACTTTGTCCTTGGCTAGGATCGTAAGGGATGAAGGCAAAGAAGCCGCACAGCAGTTTTTGAAGAATAAACGTAATTCTTCGGATATCACTCAACAAATCAAAAACAAACAGCGCGTACCCAACCCTCGACGTGTAGGGGAAATTTGTCAAATTATTCCTCAAGGCGATCCCGAATTGAAAAAGTTCTCCAAATGCTGGGGCATAATCAAGGAAGTTAATTTACACAGTTGTTACATCCAAACTTGGAAAATGGATTTTCCTACGGTCAAACCAGAAAACTTAGAACCAGTTTATGTCAAGTGTGAAGTGCTTGCTGCCCAAAACTGCCATCGCATTCGACAACTGAGCGACAAAATTTACAAAGAGTACGAGCTGACTCATGTAGCTGTGGTGGAGGCATTGGCAAGGATTTCCGATCCATCAAATCTTACCGCCAAGCAAGAAAGAATGCTGGCTTTTCTAGAACAAGAATATGGATTGTAAGATTTTTGTGAATGCGATCGCACCACCAAAGGGCAATAATTGCCCTTCGGGGAGGTGCAGCAAAAAACTGTTGTTAAGATACAGAGAAGCACTCACAGCTTTATTGCCTATAGGTAGAGAAGTACTTGTAGTAAATTAAGAAGTGGGAGGGAGGCAGATGGAAGAAAGTATTTTAGTTTATGATTGTTTGCGTTCGCATACTTTCATGTCTATTTGCCAAACAAATGGATAGTTTTTACAAACTCATTAGATGTGTAAAGACAAGGTTGTATGCAAATTGCGATCGATAAACATAGTAAAAAAGCGTACTCAATATTTTTTTATCTTTCTGTGTCAACCCAATTGCATTTTCATGCAACAAATTGACTTGTTGTTTGTGAGATAATTAAACCTTTGTACTTTCAATATGTTAGAAATCATAAGACCGCACTACTTTATTAACAGTACGGTCTGGATTATTATAAAGATTTTCAAATTAATAAATTAAAAAGTTCTTGAGTTGTGGGTTTTTCTAGAAAGGTATAAACCTCTCGTCAGTTGACCCCATTTTTACTTGTCTGTAATTACCTATAAAGCGAAATGACGCTATTCCGTAATTCTCCAAAAATATTTATTTACAGTATATTTTTAAAACTTGGTGGTGCAATTCAATACAAATCTTACTTCTAAGTCAGTGATTATGCGAACATGATATAAGCAAAATTAATCAATGAAAAAGAGAACTTAGGCTGCTGTATCTGGTTTAATGGATAAGCGATCGGGTATGCCACTGCACATAGAAAACTTAAGCAATCTTCAGTTCTTTCAACCTACCTAACCATAGCAATTTCCGTTCAGTATTCTCCCTTACCCATATCCCTTCATGGAGGTTTCCGTTATGGTAGAACCTGTTCGTGCCACACTCAACGATACCATCTGGCCCAGTTTGCCTGTTGCAGAATGGCAAGATACATATGCAACGCTGCATATGTGGACTCAAATCGTTGGTAAAATTCGGATGGCGCTAGCTCCCAAAATTAACCACTGGTGGCACTCTACTCTGTATGTAACTCCGCGTGGGCTAACAACCTCTTCAATTCCTTATAGAACAAGCACCATTGAGATTAGCTTTGACTTTTTTGAGCATCAGTTACAAATCGAAACCAGCGACGGTATTACCCGAACAATCGCGCTTGCACCTCGCTCCGTAGCTGATTTCTACCAGGATGTTATGAGTACGCTGAGGGCAATTGGTATTCCTGTTCAGATTTGGACAATGCCACAAGAAGTAGACCAGCCAATTCTTTTTAATCGCGATCGTATACATACAGCTTACGATCCGGAGTATGCACAACGGTTTTGGCGTATTCTGGTGCAAGCAGATCGAGTCATGAAAGTATTTCGCTCGCGTTTCATTGGTAAATGTAGCCCCGTACACTTTTTCTGGGGCAGCTTTGACTTGGCTGTTACCCGCTTCTCTGGACATCGTGCTCCAGAGCATCCAGGTGGAGTTCCTAACATGGCGGATTGGGTAACAAGAGAGGCTTACTCGCATGAGGTGAGCAGTTGTGGGTTTTGGCCAGGTGGTGGAGCAATAGCGGAACCTATTTTTTACTCTTATGCCTACCCTGCACCGGAGGGATTTAAAGACTACTCCATCCACCCAAAGGAAGCATTTTACAGTTCCCAAATGGGAGAGTTCGTTTTGCCATATGAAGCAGTGCAGCGAGCTGACGATCCGGATGCAGTACTTCTTGCCTTTTTGCAAAGTACTTATGATGCAGGTGCAAATTTAGGAAATTGGGATCGAGCAGCGTTGGAATCTACCTCATAACCTCAAAAGAGTGAAAGCAGTTGCGATGATAATGGAACTCTGTTTGCTAGTCTAGTCTGTGGTTTGTAACTTTGCCTGTAGTTGCTGTACTTTTTCCAGAGGTAGACCTGTAATTCTTACAACTGCCTCCACTGATAAACCCTCACGCAGCGAATTAAGCGCTACTTCTTCTAATGCTTGAATGCGACCTTTTCGTTGCCAGCTAGTAACAATTTCCATATATTCCTCCTTTTCTTCTAATCCCATTGTACTTATCGCTGCTTGAAATGCTTGTTCTTCCGTTTCGTTCAAATTTAAATAAGTGTCAATAAAACCAGAGATGAATTCCATTCGTGCAGGGTCTAACCTTAAAGTAGTCAGCAATTCACTTGCATTCAGCTTTAACTTGTGGACGTTCTGCTAGTGGTATATTCATCAAAGCCATCAATGCTGCCGCAACAGGGTTTTGTTGGGTTAAGTACTGCCTCCAACTCATGCGATTTAATTGAATCGCTGTAAATTCAAACCTCAGCGCATCTAAACCGGGAAATGTGACGGTATGTACATGCAGGTTCTTCTCGCAGTGGCTCATCAAAGGAGAAAATAACAACAGGATAAATTGGTAAATCGTATAGTTTATATAGACTGGAAAAATAGATAAACATACGTTTAGCAAATTCTGACTCTACATAGGACTGAGCCTCTACATGGACTAAAAAGAAAGTGGATTGATTTTTGTATTTAACTTTGGCAAGTAAATCTATTATCTTCTTCTTCCCGGCTGTTATATCTATCAAGACTTGTTCTGGTAAAAATTCAATAGAATCTTTGTCTATATCGGCAGCAATGTTTGGAAGAAATAGCTCAATAAATTCTATAAAAAATGTTGAAATCAATAGTTTAAATAAACCGTCATGGTCAATAGACATAGTTTTTTCAAGAGAAAATTATTATAAATTTTATCATTAAATATCTTCAGTTGAAAATTCATATTATGTCTAGAAAATTTACGGTTGGAAAACAATTGATCGTGCCAATCTACCTGCTGATTTGCTGCGAGCGCCTACTCGCTGTAGAACACCAATTGTCGCATAAAGCTTGTTTCATGAGTCACTTGCTTGCCTTCTCAATGACAGGCGTTGAGGATAACACACTCAATGTGACTTAAGCTATTAGAGTACGTTACTGACTAAGAACCACATTTCAACGCACTTTAAAGCCATGAGCATACCTTCTATCTTTAATTTAGGGTGCGCTTAAACTTGAAATAGAGCGCTATTTAAAGACAGCGATCGTTATATTTGCCAGTAACTGTGCTGACAGTGATGTCACCGCAATAATCAACCCTATCAACCACCGAATAATTAACCCTTGTTCTGTGAAACGGTGCAGCATAAGGCTAACTTCCTACTACGTCTACAACAGCAGCAATGCCAAAATAGTCAGATGGATATAAGGTACGGCTTGATGGTGCAGGTTGATTAAGAATAATAAGTGAAAAGGTCGCTCAGAAGACAGCCTCTTGTAAGGTATTAGATAAATTTTAGCTAATGTTAGACTTTCTGATTTCACTCACATCCGCTACGAAAGCCTACTTATTTATCTGCGTTCGTCCGCTACAGGCTGCGGTTCCATAACTTTATTTATGTATTACATCCAATTGAAAACCGCTATAGATATGTCAAAAATCATAAGACCCCACCACTTTATTAAGTAGTGCGGTCTGGATTCTTATTAAAGATTTTCAAGTTAATAAATTAAAAAGTTATTAGTCGTGAGGCTTTCCTGGATTTAAGGTATTCACCTCTCATCAGTTGACCCCGTTTTTATTTGTCTGTAATTACCTACAAAATCAAATGCCACCATTCCGCAATTTTGGGAAAATATTTTTTAACCTACCACTATCTCAGTAAAAACGCTGCAAACAGCGCGTCTCTACATCTTTAGATCTACACGGTTAGGGACTTCCAAATAAAAAAATATTCAACTTTCGCTTGTGGTGCGGGGCGTCCGCTTTCGGGTTCGCCCTCCGGGTATCTCCTTCGGAGACGCTTCGCGATGCCGAAGGCTATGCCCGCCAGGGCTATACGCCAGTCGCCAGGGCGTGGGAAACCCCTCCGGGTTCGCCAGTTCCTTACGGCGGGAAACCCGCCTGCAGGACTGGTCTCACCGCCTCATGCGCGCTGGACTCACCAGTTCCCTGCGGAGGGAAACCCTCCTATGGCGCATTCGCGCCACGCTTCGCTATCAGGACTGGACTCACCGCCCGCCACCAGTATAGGACGGGCGAGGACGCCCGTCCCACAAGATGGATAATTTATTTCTTGGATATCCCTTAGACCTTACTCAATGCCCTCAATCCGGTCTTCAACCTCCTGGTACAACTCGCGCAACAAGTCCAAATTGTTCTCACTCGTCTCCCAGTAACCTCGACCGTTCACTTCCAACAAAGTAGAAACCATTTTGCGGAATGAATGAGGGTTAAGATTCAACAAACGCTTCCGCATTTCTTCATCTTTGATAAACGTGGTATTAACATCCTCGTAAACCCAGTTATCAACAGCGCCTGCAGTTGCACTCCATCCCATTGTATTAACCAATCGCTTGGAGAGTTCTCGCACGCCTTCATAACCGTGAGAAAGCATGCCTTCGTACCACTTGGGATTTAACAACTTGGTACGAGCATCCAAACGTACAGTTTCTGATAAAGTGCGGACTTGTGCGTTAGCTGTCGTCGTATCTGCAATGTAGGATGCTGGTGTTTTACCATCACCCCGCAGGCTAGCAACGACCTTGGTAGGATCGGAATCAAAATAATGGGAAACGTCAGTCAAGCTAATCTCGGAAGAGTCGAGATTTTGAAAAGTCACTTGAGCAGTTTTCAACGTCTTTTCAAAAATCTGTCGTGATTCTTCCATTGTACCGGGATTATCGGCACTGAATGCAAAGGACTTGCGCTTGAGGTACATTTCCTGCAATTCAGCTTCGCTATCCCAAGTGCTGTTTTCTACTGCCAAGTTAATATTGGATGAGTAGGAACCAGACGCATTGGAGAACACGCGAGTTGCTGCTTGACGCAAATTGATCCCCATTTCCTCAGCTTGTTCCAAAGCGTGCTTGCGGATAAAGTTCATTTCAACAGGTTCATCCGCTTCTGCTGCCATCTTAACTGCTTGATCGAGCAAGTTCATTTGGTTGATGAATAAGTCGCGGAAGACTCCAGAACAGTTAACAACCACGTCAATCCGGGGGCGTCCTAACTCTTCTAAAGGTATCAATTCTAACTTGTTCACCCGTCCTAACGCATCGGGAACCGGACGCACTCCCACCATCCACATGATTTGTGCTAGAGATTCACCGTAAGTTTTGATGTTATCGGTTCCCCAAAGCACGCAAGCGATGGTTTCGGGATATTGACCGCCATTTTCTGCCTTATTCCTTGCTAGCAGTCGATCTACAACAATTTTTGCTGACTGGACTGCAGCCATTGTGGGAATAGCTTGGGGATCGAGGGCGTGGATATTTTTCCCTGTGGGCAATACGTCTGGGTTGCGGATGGGGTCGCCACCAGGACCGGGAAGAATGTACTCGCCTTCTAACCCTTGGAGCAATCCTCCCAATTCATTATCAGCACAAACTTGTTGCAAGCAGAATTCCAAATACTCAAACAGTGGTTTCAGGGTTGTAGCATCTACCTTGGTATAACCTGCTTTGTGCAACGCTTCTACCCAAGGTTCTTTTTTGCCCATATTGAAGAAGTTGAGCTTGGAAACGCGAGAAACTCTCCCTTCTGCGTCTGTTTGCTCTTTCACAAGGGCTGAAACAGCAGCACGGGTTGCCATTGTGATGTCTTGCAGCAACTGGACATCTTCTAAAACGCCTCTGTCGCTGTTTTGGTAAACTTCATCAATATCGCGTCCTACGCTACTTGCAATAATACGGGGAAGACTGAGAATTTCTTCTTCAGGACGGTCTAAGCTAGCAATGTTAACGAGAGTTGCGATCGCTTCTTCTGCAGAAGGTGGTTTCCCAATGACGTGCAATCCACAGGGTAATAGTCGCGATTCAATCTCCATCAACTTACGATATACCAAGCCAACGATATTATCGCGTTCTTCACCACTCATATCCTTGGCATCCATTTCTGGCAAGGCAATATCCTTATCCAAATTTACCATCCGGCATTTATCCATGATGGTATTAACAATAGGAACACCGCGACCGCTATCTTTGAGAGTTTGGTAAGAAGCAATCAATTCGCTGAGTTCTTTCAATCCCTTATACAACCCAGCATTTTCTGCAGGAGGAGTCAGATAGGAAATTGTTTCAGCGTAACTGCGGCGCTTAGCAATTGTTGCTTCACTGGGGTTATTAGCAGCATAGTAATAAAGATTGGGAATTGTGCCAATCAAGTTATCTGGATAACATTCTCCAGACATCCCCATTTGTTTCCCTGGCATAAATTCCAAGGAACCGTGAGTTCCGAAGTGCAGCACTGCATCCGCTTGCCAAATTTGTTCTAAGTAAGTGTAGTAAGCTGCAAAACCATGATGGGGACTAGCAGAACGAGAGAACAACAACCGCATAGGGTCGCCTTCATAACCAAAAGTGGGCTGAACCCCAATGAAAACGTTCCCAAATTGCTTACCATAAATCAGCAAGTTTTGACCATCGCTGTTTAGATGTCCTGGAGGTGGTCCCCAGTTTTCTTCCAATCGTTGGGAGTAAGGCGTGAGAGCTTCATACTCGCGAACCGACATCCGGTAAGCCACGTTCAGTTCGGGGCTGCTATACTGGGCTTGAGCATCGTGGATGACTTGTTCCATCAACTCTTTAGCGTTTTCTGGTAAGTCTTGCACGTCATACCCGTTGTTCCTAAGTGCGTTCATCACCTCATAAATGGAACCAAACACATCCAGGTATGCAGCCGTTCCTACATTCCCTTTATCGGGTGGGAAACTGAAAACGGTGATGGCAACTTTCTTGCCTAACTTTGGTTTGCGGCGCAAGTTAGCCCATTTGAGAGCGCGTTGTGCTACTGCTTCAATGCGGTCTTGGAGTGCGATCGCTTTCCCTGTTGTGCCATCCCGTCCTGATAGAATTATCGGTTCAATCGCACCATCTAATTCAGGAAGTGCAATTTGCAATGCTACCTGAATGGGGTGCAGTCCCAAATCGCTATCCTGCCATTCTTCCGTAGTTTGGAAGACGAGAGGTAATGCCACCATGTAAGGACGGTTTAACCGCTTTAGCGCCTCAATTGCCTTTGGATGGTCTTGACGTGCAGGTCCACCGACTAAAGCAAACCCTGTTAGGGATATAACAGCATCCACCAAGGGATAAGGACTTGGAGATTTCCCATTCCCCGATCCCCAATCACCAGTCCCCTTGTCGTAGAAAAAGGCTTCTACTGGCTTGGAAAAGTCCAATCCTCCTGCAAACACTGGAATAACTCTTGCTCCCATGGCTTCGAGTTCTTGTACCATCGCTACATAGTGAGCATCATCCCCAGTAACAAGATGCGTGCGTTGCAAGACCAAACCAATACATGGCGCTAACGGGTCTTTGAGATCGGGAGAGATATCCGGGCGGCTGCTGTACCAATTCAGGTACTCTCTCACATCCTCATACATTGTGGTAGCAAGAGGATGCCAAATTCCCATATCTGGGTAAACCACTGGTGGTTGGTATTGTACGGAGGCACTATTTCTCGTCTCAGTACCTTTTAAAACGTACTTGTCAGCCAGCATGAGTAAGAAATTTTCCAGATTATCTGGAGACCCTCCCAACCAGTACTGGAAGCTAAGCATAAAATTTCGAGCATCTTGTGCTTTATCCATTGGCAGGAACTTGAGTACCTGCGGCAATGTCCTCAGCAGTTTTAGCATTCCATCTTGGAAACCCGCACCGGATTTTTCCTTGCGCTTTCGCATGAACTGTGCTATCGCACTTTTAGATTGTCCCAACTGTGCCAAGGAGAAAGTGCCCATTTTATTGAGGCGCATAACTTCAGGCATTGAGGGGAACACAACGGCTACATCCAGGCGATCGCGGTATGGTTCTACTGCTGTTACTAATTTCTGGGCTAAGTCTTCTATAAAAATCAGTGAGGCAATAAAGATATTGGCAGTTGCGATATCTTTTTTAAACTCCTCGTAGTTCTCTTTGTCGCGGAGTTCTTCGATTAAATAACCACTGATTTCAATCGCCACATTGGGATTGTTTTCGTTAATCGCCCGAACCGCTTGTGACAATGCACTTTGGTACTGGGACTCTAACACGACATAGACCACCTTAATTAAGTGACGTCCCTGCAATTGGTGGGGGGCGATATGTCTAATGGTGGACTTGACGTGGGTGAACATGCTTCCTAGGCTCCTTTGATGCGTGTTCTCTAACTCGAAGAACTTTTTCGGCAAATTTGCCAATCCAGTCTTCTTGCGATCGACAATATGAGTTTTTTACCAGAAAAAGCTTACCAGTAGGGCATTTTGTCGCTTATCTGACACAAAATGATATAAAAAATGCAATATTTTGTAAACTTGTTTGACATTTTCTTAAAGTATTTATTCACTATTTGTAAATAATTCGCAACAATTTTTGGTAGGGATTGGGTACTGGGGAACTCGGGGCCCCCTCTGGGGATAACGGGTAATGGCGATTGGGGATTTTTTCCGTATACGATAATCGCTAATTTCTGAGTTGTACATATAGTTAATAAGTAATTAAATAACAACGGAACAAATATTTCCTTAATAATGACAATGGTGCAAGATGCGCGACTTCTTTAAGGACACAGCTGGTCAAGGAGCGGCAGCACCCCTCATCTAGTACTTGAGGTGACAGGCGAGACGCCTGTCCCACGTCACTGCCTACTAACAACTAACAACTAACAACTAACAACTAACCCCTAATGACTGCCGACATTTTAATTCTTTCAAACGGACCTGGAGAAGTGACAACATGGGTACGCCCTGTGGTCAAGCAACTGCGGAAACAATTGGGAAATGACCGCGAACAAATTAGGATTTCCGTCATTTTGTCCCCCTGTCCTAACTCTAGTGGTAAAGAAGCAGAAATAGCTCGTTCTTTTCCCGAAGTAGATAGAGTGCAAGCCGCCGAATATTTTTGGAATTTTTTGCTTTGGGGAAAAACCTTAGAAAATTGGGAGTGGAGTAAGTGCGGTGTTGTTGTTTTTTTAGGTGGGGATCAGATTTTCCCAGCGATTATCGGTAGAAGATTGGGATACCGTACAGTCGTTTATGCAGAATGGGAAGCCCGATGGTATAACTGGATCGATCGCTTTGGAGTCATGAAACCTGAAGTGGCAAATCGTATCCCCTCAAAATATACTCACAAGTTTACAGTCATTGGAGATTTAATGGCAGAAGCTCAGGGACAGGAGAATAATGAGGAAAAGGTAGAACTTTCTTCGTCTACCCCTACTCTTCTGCTCCCCTGCTCCTCTGCTCTGTTTCCCTCGTCTTCTCTCGAACTGATTGGTTTACTTCCTGGATCGAAGGCGGCAAAACTTACACAGGGAGTCCCTTTTATGTTGGCAGTTGCGGAATATGTCAAGGTAAAAAGACCGCAATCTCAATTTATAATTCCTGTTGCACCCACTCTAGACATAGAAACTTTAGCCAGTTTTGCCGATCCTCAGAAAAACAACTTTGTTCGCATCTTTGGTTCTAGTAGTGCTTCTCTCAATGCAATCTCTAATACTCAGTCACTGCCCAACCTTAAAACAGAAACAGGTTTGCGTGTCGAACTGCATACTGAGACACCAGCATACAGTATATTATCTAAATGCAGTATTTGTTTAACAACTGTGGGAGCTAACACGGCTGAATTAGGTTCTTTAGCTGTGCCAATGATTGTTTTGCTACCAACACAGCAGTTAGATGCTATGCGTTCTTGGGATGGATTGCCGGGATTGTTAGCAAATATGCCTCTGCTTGGTTCCAGTTTTGCCAAGTTGATTAATTGGTTGGTATTGAGAAGATTGGGTTTATTGGCTTGGCCTAATATCTGGGCAAAAGAAATGGTAGTGCCAGAATTAGTCGGAAAACTTCAACCTCAAGAAGTTGGGGAAATGGTCATAGATTTTCTGAATCACCCAGAAAAACTAGAAAAGATACGAGCTAGGCTACGTAGTATCCGAGGGGAAGCGGGTGCAGCACAAAAGCTAGCCAAATTGGTGAAAGAAGAATTGAATGAATTATGAATTATGAGTTATGAATTATGAAAAAATTATGAATAATGGAAAAATACTAAGTAAATCTCAGTAACTAGTTAGCTCATTCATCATTCCTCATTAACCATTCCCCATTCCCCATTCCCCATTCATAATTCATAATTCATCAATCATTCCTTTTTTCCATCGCGCCGTCCGAGTTCGTAAACTCCCGAACCCATACAGGCGAGTATCCCCATGCTGATAGACCAACTTTGACCCAAGCTAACTTCTACTCCCCAATTACACAAAGCACCGATCGCTAAAAAGGGCAAAATGCTAAAAAGCGAAGCGTACAATGCATTTTGAGATTCCCTTGCTTTTTTGGTTTTTTCAAATTCTGATTGGCTCATGTAAAGCGATCGCTCTGCAAAATTGAACCAGCTGTTGAGTCGTAGAGTTACCCAGTCGCTGGCGGTTGAAAATCCCAAATATAACGCTAACGACCACAAACTAGTTCCTGCGATCGCGACTTTATCGAATTCAAAGCTAAAAGGCAATATTTCATTCAACATGGCATCCGTTGGTACTGTAGATAATGCTTTTCTGCTTCTATCGAAGCCAAATCTACGTTTCAACCAGAGGTCTTACGATAACTTATCAGCATTTTTACTTATTTTTCACTCTACCATTGGGTAGGTTTTTTGGTAATATATTTCGGTGGCAAAACAAAAATAAGACGAGTTTCATCTTTCATCATGGTGTACTGGGTAAAAACGAGCAGATGTCAACTAGAACCGACCATCAAATTCAAACTTCTGCTGCATTTAATTTCTGTCTACTAATTTACAGATAAATCATCGCTTAGAGGAATTTTAAAATGAGTCAGTGGCGACAAACAGTAGCAATTTCTGTAGTCACACTATTAGTATCAGGATTGAGTATTGCTAAATTGAATACTCTGTTGCCCGAGGAAGATAAAAACGTTAACGCATTTTCCTTTATTTCAATCCCAGAGCGAGATTCACACAATTCGACTCCAAGTCCCATAGCAAGAATACCACGCTCATCAACACCCGATACGTTCGCCCCTGGGGCAAGCCGTACCCGGCTTATTGTCCCTGGCGCAAGCCGTACCCGGCTTATCGTACCGCGTCAAACTCAGCCAAAATCAAGTTTACAAGCAACAAACAATAACACTTGGTTAGCAGCTTCTTTCCCCGTGGAAAACTTCAAGGCATATACATCAGCATTTGGATACCGCCCCTCTGCAACGGGTGGTTCTAGGTGGGAATTTCACAGTGGCTTAGACATAGCCGCACCACAAGGAAGTTACATTCGCAATTGGTGGGCTGGTAGAGTCAGTAAAGTAGCCGATCGCAACGCTTGCGGAACTCATGTTGTTATTGAATCCGGTCCATGGGAACACACCTACTGCCATATGGAAGGACACGTAGAAAGTGCAAGCGGTCGTCGATACCTCATAGACCGAAACGGAGGAATTCAACTTTGGGAAGGTCAGCCAGTCCCGGCTGGATTTAGGATTGGTCGAGTAGGGATGACTGGGCGTACAACAGGACCCCATCTCCACTGGGGATTAAAATACGCCAAAAACTACGTAGATCCAGCCGTCGTTCTACGAGCGATGTTTTCACAACAACAAATTGCCAGAGCATCATCACAAAAATGGACTCCCCAACAATCGGAAGTCGTTATTGAGGAGTCTTCTAAATATCATCGGGATAATTATTAGTTAGTAGTTAGTAGGGGCGCAAGGCCGCCGCGCCCGTACAGTGGTCACTGGTCACTGCTAACCAAACACCACTATTTTTTGTTTTTCTGGTAACTCAGTATACTCCGAAACAATCTTACGGAATTGCTCGCCCTCGATTGTTTCTTGTTCGACCAATAAATCCACCAACCGATCCACTACAGGACGGTTTTCACGGATAATTCGACGGGCTTGTTGGTAGCAAATATTTGCCATTTCCCTGACTTGTCGGTCAATTTTGGTAGCCATCTCTTCTGAATATTCGTTGCGAGTCATCCAATCGCGACCAAGGAAAACATCGCTGTTTTGATTCTCAAGAGCTACTAGCCCTAGTTCCGACATTCCATACATTGTCACCATCTTACGTGCGAGATTAGCCACAACTTTTAAGTCGCTACTCGCACCGCCCGTGACCTCAGATTCTCCAAAGACTTCTGTTTCTGCTGCTTTGCCACCCAATGTCATGGTAATGTTATCCATCATCCAAGCACGACTGTAAAGCCCGCTATCAATCATTTCTTCATTCAAAATTTGCTGTGAAAAACCACCGACTCCTCCAGAACGGGGAATAATAGTTACCTTATTAAGTGGGTCGGCATTTTCTAAAAGTGTAGCTAAAAGAGCGTGTCCAACTTCATGGTAAGCAATTAACCGCTTTTTCTTACTATCTAACAATGGATTGAGAGTTAAACCAATTGTCAAACGGTCAATAGCATCGTCGATTTCTAGCTGTGTAATTGCTTCTTTTCGCCGTCGTGCTGTTAAAATTGCTGCTTCATTTAAAAGGTTTGCCAAATCTGCTCCTGTAAAACCGGGCGTGCGACGTGCAACCACTTCTAAAGAAACAGAAGGGTCAACTTTCTTATTTCGGGCATGAACCTGTAAAATAGAAAGGCGACCTTTTCTGTCTGGCGCATCTACAATAACTTGTCTGTCAAATCTTCCGGGTCTGAGCAAAGCAGCATCTAAAACATCCGGACGGTTGGTGGCTGCTATAATAATGATACCCGTGTTACCCTCAAAGCCATCCATTTCAGTTAGCAGTTGGTTGAGGGTTTGTTCCCGTTCGTCATTTCCACCACCAATACCCGCACCCCTTTGTCTTCCTACAGCATCAATTTCATCTATAAATATTAGACACGGAGCATTTTCTTTTGCTTTTTTAAATAAATCGCGCACGCGAGATGCACCGACCCCAACAAACATTTCCACAAATTCCGAACCGGAAATGCTAAAGAACGGTACGCCAGCTTCACCTGCGATCGCTTTTGCTAACAATGTTTTACCTGTCCCTGGCGGTCCAATGAGCAAGACTCCTTTGGGAATCCGCGCACCAACAGCAGTAAATTTTTCAGGTTGTTTGAGGAAAGTCACAACCTCTTGAAGTTCTTCTTTAGCTTCTTCTATACCAGCAACATCATCAAACTTGATTCCAGTTTTTGCCTCCATTTGGAAGCGTGCTCTAGATTTACCAAAGTTCATGGCTTGGCTAGAAGCATTTGTGGAGCGACGCAAGAACAACAGCATCAAAGCCACAAGTGGTAAAATCCACATTAAGTTAATCAAAAGGCTGACAGCAGCTCTACTATTAGCAGAGGAAACTTCCTCAAAGTCAACTTTCTTTTCTCTTAGTTTATTAATTAACTCTGGATTTTGTTCCAAAAGCCGCACCTGCTGTGGTTGTGTATCTGGCTTTTGGTCTTTTAAATACACTCTCGCAACCTGTTCGGTTTCATCAAGCTCTACTTTTGCGATTTCTCCACTCTGAACTTTCTGAATCAAATCGCCATAAGATAAAGCTTGAGAGTCGCGTTCTGCCTTTTGTGCCAGTGCGGCAGTTCCTCCCGATACACTAGGCAAGACGAGCAAACTGGCAGCCAGCGCTCCAGTCAACGCAGCCCGCTTTGCTGTTTGCTTTTTCATCGATGTTTTTTTCTCAACCTTTTTCATAAATAACTACCCTTTTTGTGCTGGCAGAAGCTGAGCGCTCATTTTATTATGGCTGTTCTTCTAGCAAATAATTTTTTGGTGTCTAATTGTCTAGTGTAGCTTCCACAAAAAACCATTCCCAAGTTTTTCTCTCATATACGTCTAGTCTTTACACATTCCTGTATCTCAGATATCTCAGATCCTCGACTTCGCAGAAGTTGTCGGGGATCTTACAGCCCCTCAAAAAGACCAAAACTCTATCTCCATAGCAGAAAATTCTCTCCCAATTGAAATTTTACACATACTGTCACCACTCGCTAATATAATATAAGCTACTATATAAACATACTCGTAATGACTACGTTTTACCAAGAGCTAAGCTTGGATGAAAGCTATCTATAAAATTGAGACCTTGAGAGTTAACTATGGTAAAAATTGTTGGAATTGGTGGCAGTTTAAGAACTGAGTCCTATACGCAAGTCGCTTTAAACATAGCTGCACAACGAGTCGAAGCCTTGGGTGCAGAAATTGAAATCCTCGATTTGCGGCAAATGCAGTTACCATTTTGTAATGGTGAAGAGGAATATCCAGATTACCCAGATGTTCGGCGCATGCATGATGCGGTAAGTCAAGCTGACGGGTTAATTTTGGCAACACCAGAGTATCACGGTGGAGTCAGTGGTGTTCTCAAAAATGCCCTGGATTTGATGAGTTTCGATCAACTGTCTGGCAAAGTTACCGGGCTAATCAGTATTTTGGGAGGACAATCCAATAGTAATGCCCTGAACGATTTACGAATCATTATGAGATGGGTTCACGGTTGGGTCATTCCGGAACAGGTTGCGATCGGACAAGCATGGAAAGCTTTTAGCCCTGAAGGTAAACTTTTAGATGAGAAGCTTTCACAACGGTTTGACCAATTTGCTCAAAGTTTGGTTGAAAATACGCGCAAGTTGCGAGGAGTTAATTAATCTAGTGAGAAGTTCGTGACCAGTGACCAGTTACATACACTGTCGAAGAGCCGATACTGTACAGGTCTTAGTGACCCCTTATATCCGCAAAAAACCTCCGCGCTATGGGTTCTCTTAAGCCTTAAGGGCATAAATCCTTAAGTTTGCTCAAGTTTTGAGTAGCGCGTTGTCCAAACTATTTCTGCTGAAGGAAAGTATGGATTCAATCGTGACAGTGTAGGTGTTTAAGTACTATCTTATGAGTAAAGAAGAACAGCTACTCGAATATTGGCGCGAACTCTCAAGTGAAGCCCAAGAGCAAGTGCTTCAACTCGCGCAATCTCTAAAGCCCCAGCCGGAGTTCGTTCCACAAACGGATCTTGGCAAAAAGCTATGGGAAAT
This sequence comes from Scytonema hankhaensis NUACC26, assembly GCF_045865695.1. NCBI lineage: Bacteria > Bacillati > Cyanobacteriota > Cyanophyceae > Nostocales > Scytonemataceae > Scytonema > Scytonema hankhaensis. The sequence goes on along the minus strand of NZ_BAACAP010000198.1, from coordinate 53,963 downwards.
TCGTCAACGCATTGTTGCATCAGGCGTTCCTCTGTTGAGTGATGAAGAACTTGAACAGAAACTTGCAGAGCGTCGCGGCGGCTGGCGAGAAGTAGATTAGATGACTCGAACTTTTATCGATTCTGTTGAGCCACTCCCCTAACTAGAAGTTGGGGGATTCTGGCTAGGAATTTGGATTAACTTTTCGCCTGGACTCCGTAGAGACAGCTATCTGGTTAGTCTTTCCTAGCTTGTCGGAGAACCGCTCTCTTGGCATCAACCCACGTTCAGACGAGCTTACTTGTTCGCGGTTTACAGACTCCTGCCACGCCTCCAATAGGAGGTTTTCATGAATCACTGGAGTTTAGACTAAATTGGAGCCAATTTCTCTGCCTCAGTCCATTGAGCAATCCTCAAAAAGCTTCTTATAGCTAGGCTTACGGTAAAAGCCATCCTTTACAAGAGGAGATTGCAGGAATTATTGAAGGGTTTGGGTAGAACTGATAAACGCAACAAAACCAAAGATAAATCGGCAAACTAGTCCAGAAGCAACCTCAAACAACGTAGAGTCGTGCGTTTAGCTTTCCGCTCATGGGTTGATTAGTCTAAACCCCAGTGAATCAACATAACAGTAGATTTGTAGGTTAGGTGTACGGTAAGTATTCAGGTGGCAGAAGTACCACCCATCACTTCAGGAGATGTACTAATGATTTGGTGATACTTAAACATTGAAATTTTAAGGAGCTAAAGTTTGTGGTTTGCAAGAGTTGACATGAGTGGAAACAGAAGTATGTCGGTTACGAAATTCTTCAAACATCTTAAAGAATAAATCCAAAGCTTTTTGCTCATCTTCCGCATAAAAAAGTAAGATGTTCGCCCAAGACTGACTGGTTTGAATATTAAACTTTTGTTTAACCCATTCTAGAAATTCTTGAAAATCTTTGTCTTGCTGAGATTGAGTAGCACCAAGTTCATACTGGGCTATACTATACCCAGATAGAAAAGCTTGAAGACAAACAATCGATGCTCTACCCAAATACATGGAAGGAGCTTTTTGGATTTTTTGAATAAGAGTATACAGATCGTGCATAGAGTGATGATGAGAATTTGTGAAAACGTTTCCTCAAAACATTTTGGCTATTGATGCTGCAAATCTTGGTGTCTTCATATTGTGTAAAATCTCATTCAATAATACTTTTCCAAAGAGTAATTGACCTTCATATGACGTGAGTGAAACCTTGCCAGCACCAACCTGTACATAAAAATCTCTGAGACGAGGAGTATCCATATTCTGGTCATGGAAAGAATTTGCTGGCTTTGATGCTGCTACAATTTTTAGAAAAACCATCGCATAAAACATGTGGCAAACCTGTTGCATGAGGAAAAATCTTGCGCGTTTGTATTCGTCAAGAGAGTCGCCGAAATATGCTTTAAGGTATATTTCTTCCCGTGCTTCAGTTGAAATAAAGGTATTGGCAACGATCGCTAAATCGACATAGCGATCGTTTTGGTAACCAATAACTGGTCACTGGTCACTGGTCACTGCTCAAGCGATCGCGTTTTCCAAAAGCAACTTCTGCATTCTTGATAATGATATACAAGATTGGGATAACAAACAGACTCAGCACCGTTGCAATACACATCCCACCAAAAGTTGCTGTTCCCAAGGATTGACGCGCTACCGCCCCAGGACCTGTTGCCACCATAAGTGGAATACCACCAGCCACTGTTGAGAAAGCTGTCATCAAAATGGGTCGCAAACGCTCCTTCGCAGCCTCGATCGCTGCCTTTGTAATACTCAAACCCTGGTCGCGAAGTTGATTGGCAAATTCTACAATCAAAATTGAATTTTTACTTGCCATACCAATCAGCATGACAAATCCAACCTGGGTATAAATATCGTTAACAGATCCTTTGAGAACAAGAGCAATTAACGCACCTAAAATAGCCAACGGTACAGTCAGCAAAATAATAAATGGATCGACAAAACTTTCGTATTGTGCTGATAGTATGAGAAAGACAAAGATGACACCCAAACCAAAGATAAAGAGAGCTTGTCCACCCGATTCAATTTCTTCTAGAGAAAGCCCAGACCAGTCATAGCCCAATCCTTTAGGCAGGGTTTCTTTGGCAGATTCCTCCATGGCTTTGAGGGCTTGTCCCGAACTTACACCAGGTGCTGGGGAACCATTAATTTCCACAGAGCGAAACAGGTTGTAATGACTAATAGCCGAGGGAGCAATGACTTCTTTAATCGTCACTAAATTGCTTAGCGAAATCATTTGACCTGTTTGCGAACGCACGTACAGCTTTTGAATATCCTTTGGGTTTGAGCGAAATGCTTGGTCTGCTTGAACGTAAACGCGATACGCCCGATTGAACTGGTTAAAGTCATTCACGTAAGTTGAACCAAGAAAAACTTGCAAGGTGTTGAAAATATCTTCAACAGGAACTTGAAGTGCATTGGCTTTGGTGCGATCGACTTCCACAGAAATTTGGGGGGTATTGGCGTTAAAGTTGGGACGCAACCCATTTATTTGGGGTTTTTTTGGAGACGGATAAGTACTAGCTCGACCAATCAAGCTATTTAGGGCTGTACCCATCGCATCAAATCCTAAATTATTCCTATCTTGTAAGTGAAACTCAAAACCACCAAAGTTACCAACACCATTAATAGCTGGCAAATTAAACGGAATCACATTTGCTTCTTGAATTCCCATCATTTTAGGAAATAACCCAGAAGGTTTTGGGAAAAATCCCCCAATAATGGCTTGTAGCGATTGGTTTGCTTCTCTACGCTCTTCCCAAGGTTTTAGGGTTATAAATATCAAACCGTTATTGGGCGTCGAACCACCATAACCAAAGCCGCCAATTGCGAAAATTTGCTGAACTTCTGGCACTTGTTTGAGAATTGCCTCGGCTTGTTCCAACACATGATGAGTGTAGTTGAGAGACACACCCTCTGGCGCTTGAACGACGGTGATAAAGACACCTTGATCTTCATCTGGAATAAAACCTGTTGGTACCAAGTTGTAGATCCAATAGGTCAGCACTAATGCACCTGAGAACAGTGCTAGGATGACAAACTTCAACCTGGTTAAAAAGATTAGACTGCGACTGTAAATCTGTCGAGTTTTATCGATCGCCCAGTTAATACTGTTAAAAAACCAGTTATTCGGTGCTTGACTCCTTTTAAGCAAAATAGCGGACAGTGTGGGGGTAAAGGTAACAGCGTTAAAGGTGGATATGGTAATAGAAAACGCGATCGTGAGTGCAAACTGCTTGTACAGCTGTCCTGTTGTACCGGGGAAAAATGCAACTGGCACAAACACTGCAATTAACACAACAGAGGTAGCAATCACAGCACTAAACAGCTCGTTCATCGACTGAAGCGCCGCCTCTACAGGTTTGAGTTCCTGGTCTTGAATGCGGCGCGTGATATCCTCCACAATCACGACTGCATCGTCCACCACCAGACCTGTCGCTAAGGTTAAACCAAATAGAGTCAGGGTATTGATAGAAAAACCTAGGAGTTTAACGAAGATAAACGTCCCGACAAGAGAGACAGGCATTGCCAGTGAAATTACTAGTGCAGCACGCCAATTCTGTAAAAAGAGGTAAACAATGAGGACTACTAAACCAATTGCTTGGAACAAAGAAACAATGACTTCTTCAGTTCCCGCTTCAATAAACGTAGTTGTATCAAAAGCAACTTCGTAGTGGATGCCGGGAGGGAAATTTTCAGCCAATCGCTTCATTTCCTCTTTGACTGCTACAGCCGTATCAAGGGCATTGCTACCAGTTTGTTGGTTAATCCCTAATCCTATACCTTGGTGCGTTACGCGATCGCTAGAAGTAAACCTCAGCAAAGAACTGTAGTTTTCCGCTCCCAACTCAGCCCGACCTACATCTTTGAGCTTAATCAAAGTCCCATCGTCCGCAGTTTTAATAACTAGCTCGTCGAATTCCTCAGCGTCCTTGAGTCGTCCTTGAGCATTGACAGCATATTGATACTGCTGTGTTGATTGAGTTGGAGGCTGTCCGATCTGTCCCGCACCAACTTGCAAGTTCTGTTGCTGAAGTGCTGTAATGACATTTTGGGGAGTCAAATTGCGGCTAGCGAGACGATTGGGGTCTAACCAAAGGCGCATAGCATATTTCCGCTCGCCAAATATCTCAACATCACCAACTCCCTTAACCCGTTTGATAGCGTCCGCAATATAAAGGTCAGTGTAGTTGCTGAGATAGGTGTCGTCGTAAGTATCTTTTCCCGTTTTTTCATCGCGGTCTGAGTAAATCCCAATCGCCAATAAAAAGTTGTTGTTAGCTTTCAGGACTTGCACGCCTGTTTGAGTCACAGGTCCCGGTAACCGCGATAGAACGGTTGACACTCGATTCTGTACGTCTACTGCTGCAATGTCTTGGTCTTTCCCCAGTTCAAACGTCAAGTCAATGCTACTAGTTCCATCATTGGCACTCGTGGATTTGATATATCGCACACCCTCAATACCATTGAGTTGTTGCTCCAGAATATTGGTTACTGTAGACTCAACGACTTCCGCATTTGCCCCAACATAGTTTGAAGTTACGCTAACGACAGGGGGAGCAATTTCCGGATACTGAGCAACTGGCAGTGTGGGGATACAGGCTATCCCTAGTAGTGTAATGATGATAGAGCACACTGTCGCAAAGACAGGTCGTTTGATAAAGGAGCCAGAAATGGAAAAAATCATGGGGTCTCAGTCACTGATTGTTAATACTGGCGATTCGCGTTGGTTACCTGCAATTTGCTGATTCCCAGGCGTCGCTGATTTTTAACCTGTCTTGGACAAGTTGAAAGATGGCAAAATAATAAATCTATCTTTGGATATAATTTTGTCTTTGTAAGGAGAAACTACATTATGTAGTACCTTGACAATTTTAGCAAAAACCTCAAGATTTGGCGTGAATAAACTTTCAACATTGAAACAAACTTCAAAGATATAGTTTTATGAAAAAATTTCAGTACTGTAGGGTGGGCAATGCCCACCAAAAGTTTTATGTGGTGGGCATTGCCCACCCTACTTGCTGTTTGCCTTACTGAATGCCATACGTAGAAACGCTCGTAATCGCAAATTATACCAAATTGGAAGAGTAAGTCTTGTATGCCAAAGTTGAAATAGCTTAAATACAAAGCTTTTCAATCCAAAAGCCCCTAATCCAAAATCTAAAATCCACGCATCCAAAATTACTATTATTTATGCAGATATCAAAGCTCCAAGGATTGAGCGAACAAGAAGTCAGAGAAAGAAAGTTGGCAGGAAAGAGCAATAATGTCAAACTGCCAACTAGCCGTTCTTACTTTCAAATTTTCCGCGAGAACCTTTTTACCTTTGTTAATGCTGTTTTTTTTGCCATTAGCGGTGTTTTTCTGTTTTTACAGCGTCCTTCTGATGCTATCTTTGTAGCTGTTATTATTTTTAGCGGTGTTGTTATTGGTATCTGTCAAGAAATTTGGGCAAAGCAAAAACTCGATAAAATTGCTCTGCTCACTCGTCCTGTAGCAACTGTGATTCGAGACGGCAAAGAATATACTATCGATCCAAAGGAAATTGTTTTGGGAGATATTCTCCTACTGTATTCCGGCGAACAAATCCTGGTAGATGGTAAGATTGTTGGTGAAGGACGGATTGAAGTCGATGAATCACTGCTGACAGGTGAATCAGATTTAATTCCAAAAGTAGACGGACAAGAAGTATACTCTGGTAGCTTTTGCGTTAGCGGGCGTGCTTGCTATGAAGCCCAAAAAGTTGGTACTGAAACAGTTGCTTACCAACTTATGGCTGGTGCAAGAGAGTTTCGTCAAGTTTACACGCCTCTTCAGCAAGAAATTAACTTAATTATTCGGGTTCTTTTACTTTTGGCTTGTTTTTTGTGGATTTTGATTGCAATAAGTTTTATTCTTCGCTCTCAACCATTGAATGAAATTGTTCAAAGAGCCGCTGTTATAGCTGGTTTAATTCCGGCGGGTCTTTTAATTGCAATTACGCTTTCCTATGTCATGGGTGCAGTTCAGATGCTGGGAAAAAATATCTTAATCCAACAAACTAATGCTGTAGAGTCTTTAAGTAATGTTGATGTGTTGTGTCTCGATAAAACCGGAACGCTCACAACTAATCAAATTGAATTACACGATCTTTACCCCATACAAGTTTCTGTAGGCGATCTTCGCTCTATATTAGGTGACTATGCTGCGAGTACTAAGTCAGGCAATCGAACAACAGTTGCTATTCTCAATGGTTGCTCTGGTTATACCAAGCCTATCAAAACTGAAGTTCCTTTTTCTAGCGATCGCAAGTGGAGTTCGGTCGTCTTTGATGACCCTGAAAGAAACGGTACATATGTACTGGGGGCTCCTGAGATGTTATCACTTGCTGTACCCTTAGACGCAACAGCAAATAGTTATATTCAGCAGCAAATTAACCAAGGTTTCCGAGTTCTGTTGTTTGCTCATAGCCCAGTATCTGTTTCTCTAGAAGCAAATAACACTCCTGTGTTACCACCAAATCTTAACGCAATAGGGGTATTAAGTTTTAGCGATCGCTTGCGAAAAGGAGCGAGTGAAACCCTACAAGGTTTTGCCAATGCAGGAATTGCAGTCAAAATCATTTCTGGAGATAATCCTCAAACCGTAGCAGCTATTGCTTTACAAGCAGGTTTTAGCGAAGAAGTCAAGCTAATTTCTGGCATGGAATTAGAGCAAATGAACGATCTCCAATTTGCTCAAGCAGCTTCCACTTACAATGTGTTTGGGAGAATTTCTCCCCAACAGAAAGCCAAAATTGTGAAAAGTCTGAGAAATGCAGGACATTACGTTGCTATGACAGGAGATGGAGTCAACGATGTTCTTTCCCTAAAGATAGCAAATTTGGGAATTGCCATGGAAAGTGGTTCTCAAGCAACGAGAGGTATTGCTGATATAGTTTTACTAAAAGATTCCTTTGAAGCATTACCTCCCGCTTTTTTAGAAGGGCAAAGAATTCGCAATGGTATCCGTGATGTCATGAAACTCTTTATGGTGAGAGTTTGTTGTGTGACGTTACTCATTTTTGCCACAGCAATTGTCTCCGATAGCTTTCCATTGATGAACAAACACAGTGCAATTGTCACTCTCGTTGGTGTTGGCATTCCCACCATGTTTATTCCTATTTGGGCGCAACCGGGAGAACAATCAAAACGAAGTATGATACGTTTAATTCTTCAGTTTATTATTCCCGCCAGTTTGTCTATCACTTTGGTAGCTTTGATTGTTTATCTTTTCTACTTAGTTAGTGCCATCCTCGATTTACCACCAGCTGCTGGAATTGCTAGAGTCGATTATGAAATTCCTCGTACAGCACTCGTAACCATTTTGGTATTTTGCGAACTGCTCTTAATTCCTTTTTTGAAACCGCCCACAACAGCATGGGTTGCGGCTGAACCTCTCAATGGTGAGTGGCGTTATTCTGGTGTAGCTGGGATTCTAATTATTACCTATTTATTGATTTTATATATTCCTCCTATTCGGGAATTTTTTGAATTAGCTCCAATTTCACCTGTTAATTGCTTGTGGTTAGGTTTAGTTGCTATAGAGTGGAGTTTTATTGTACGGTTGATGTGGCGCTCGCGCTTTTTAGACCGCTTTTTAGGTGTTGATTTAGATTAGCCTTGGCGATTAGAAATCGCGGCTACATAGGCAAAACCTACCTACGTGGGTTTTGAGATAAAGGTTTTGACATTTATATCATATCTACCTATCTAAGCAGTCAAAGTGCTACTTTTATTTTTCATATAAATTACACGACAATTTGATTCATAAGAGAGTATAAATCAAATATAGTAAAATTGTTGAAGTCAAGAGCTTTTTGGGTGCATCTCTGATGCGATAAGCGCTCTTTCAGCTTGCGCTTCGCGATAAGCACTATGAACGGCTTGCGCGGCTGGGCGATAAGCGCTCTTTCAGCTTGCGCTTCGCGAACGCTCACATCTCTGACTTGTCTCAATTGCCACCATAATTTTTCGTTTGGGAACCCAATACCCACTCCCCGCATCCCCATAGTTTGATTTTTATTGTAGGACGATTGCGTCAATCTGCTATGAAGTCTCTCTCAGGAAAAGACGTAGAGCACGGCTAACGTATGCTGACCACGATTCGGGCGTAGGTGGAAAGATTAATGCATAGAGCATGATCCCACTCATCATGTCAAACACCAACCCAGAATCTAAGTTAGAGTGAATTTCATTTCTTGCTTTTGCTCGTTCCAGCACAACAGCAAATGCAAGACGGCGAGGTTGCAGGTATTTTGTCCAGTAAATCTGAGCAAACCTAGAGTTAGTTGTTGCACTGCTGATAATCATAGCAACAGTCTTTCGTCCCAAGGGGCTGAGAGTGATTTGTGCAGCATTCTCAATTAACGCCTCAATATCACTCCAAAGATTACCTGTGTCAGGGATAACAACATCTTGCCTAATACTTTCAATTGCATCAGCAACAAGCTCCTCTTTGCCACTATAGCGTCGGTAGATACTTGTTTTTCCCACTCCAGCACGGTTTGCGATCGCATCAATACTCATAGCATCAAAACCAACTTCTGCAAGCAACTCTAGAGTCGCTTGTAACATAGCTTGATGAGATTGCGTACTACGGGGTCTTCCGGGTGATTTTTTAGTGTCATCAGTCATAGGTGATATAATAATTACGAAACAGTATCGTATTGAAATAAAACGAGTTATGAGCCAGCATTCTCGTCCTCTTTATACAGACAGCAATAGTACTCAGACACTCCGACAAGGATTAGAGGAATACTATGCTTTGAATCCGAACATCACCGATCCCAAAGAGTTACCTCCTGATTTTGCAAAGATTTTACTAGCACATGATGTTTCGCATATTATCTACGGCTGTGACACGAGTATGTATGACGAACTGAAAATTTTGCCATTAACGTGGTGGACAAGCAATTACAAGTTGCGGGATCACTTACGCACGCTTAGAGATCCAACCATTAGCCCTGCAATCAAAGTCATGTACGATGACTTGGTGAAAGAGCATGGGGTAATATGGCTATACACTTCAATCTTATTTGTGTTGCCACAGCTATTGCCAGAATTGATTTCAATCTGGCTAAAAAGTCGTCAACGTCAGCGTTTTGTTCCATTTCTTGAGTTTGAACCTTTACTTGACCGTTCACTGCTGGAGATTCGTCAAGAGTTTGAGCTTTTGCCTTTCATTCAATGAGTTGTCAAAAGCAGGCACAGTTTGAGGCTTTGACGGTTTAATTACTGAAATGGGTAGAAATCAGAAAAGACTAGAAACAATTTTGCGAATACTAAATGAGTTGTGGCATAAAATCAAACTGGGATAAACTCCCGATTTTTAGAAGCATATAGATTGTATTGGAGCTAAGATACGATCGACGTACAAGCGATCGCGCTCGATTGAAAAAGTAGAAGAACTTGAAGGTCATGCTTTTGCTGAAAGAGAGGTTACAGACGAGGAAACAGTACGTATTGGTAATTATTATTTAAGTGGCAATTATCTTATCAAAAATTTAGAAATAATTCGGCAAGAAAAACAAAAAACGTTATTGTCGCTGGCTCACCTAGAAGCAGCAGAAAATTTATACCTTTCACCCCTGTTTTAGAGAATAGTAGCTCAAAAAGTTATTCTTTACAAAGTTTGTCATAATCGTTTTTCTTAGATTGACTACTTAAATATGGGCGTAACTGACTGCAACCGCGTTTTAGTAAATTATCTAAATCCAGGTTCCACAAAGCTACTACACCGTCAAAATCGCCAGAAACTATTTTTTTGGAGTCAGGACTGAAGCTAAGACTGAAAATGTAACTATTACTTTGAAATGTTGCCAGTTGCTCGCCCTCTAAGTTCCACAGCTTTATCGTCATATCATTGCTACTAGAAGCAATCATTTTGCCATCAGGGCTAAAACTTACAGTCCAGACCACGCCTTTATGACCTGTCAAGGTTCGCAGTAACTTTCCATCTCGGTTCCATAGTTTAATGGTGTTATCTTCGCTGGTAGAAGCAATTATTTTGCCATCAGGACTAAAACTCACATCATGTACGAAATCTTTGTGCCCTCCAAGGGTTGTCAGCAAATTTCCATCTAGAGTCCAGAGTTTGACTGTAGTATCATTACTAGCCGTAGCTATCGTTTTACCATCAGGGCTGAAGCTTAGTCGATTAATAATATCATTATGAGCATTGAAAGTTTTCAATAATTGTCCATCTACGCTCCAAATCTTTACGGTTTTGTCAGCGCTAGCAGTCGCTAAAGTTTTACCATCAGGACTAAATTTTACAGTTTTAACTTCATCTTTATGCTCCTGTAACGTTTGGAGTAATTTTCCATTTAAGTCCCAAATTTTAATGCTTTTATCAGCACTAGCAGAAACAATACTTTTACCATTAGGACTAAAATTTACAGCCCAAACTTTATCAATATGTCTTGTAAAATTTTGAAGTAACTTCCCATTTAAGTCCCAAATTTTAATGCTTTTATCAGCACTAGCAGAAACAATACTTTTACCATCGGGACTAAAATCTATGCTTCTAACCCGATCGTTATGTCGTCCTAAATAATTTCCTTCTATATTCCAGAGTTTTACGGTGTTATCTATACCACTTGAAGCAATAATTTTACCATCGGGACTCACTTTTATGTCTGTAATATTACCTACATGCGCTTTCCACTTTTGAATTAACTCACCATTTTTGGCATTCCAAAGGTTTATAGTGCCATCTTTAGTTCCTGATATTAGCATCCGATCGTTTCTGGAAAAAGTCACCCATGTAATTGGCTGATAATGGGGTAAAGTTTTTATTAAACTGCCATTACGATTCCATATTTTAACAGTAGTATCCTCACTTGCAGTTGCTAAAATTTTTCCATCGCTACTAAAGTTGGCTATATAAATTAAATCTTTATGTCCTTGCAAAATACTAATTAACTTTCCATCTAAAGTCAGAATTTCTACCGTATAATTTTTCCCAGGACAAAGAATCAATTGGCTATCTGGACTAAATCTTACTGACATAGTCCAACTATTTACGTTTGGAAGAAATTTCAGTTGCTTCCCTTCTAAATTGGAAAGAAATGTGCCATCTTTACTATTAAAAGCAATTTTTTGACCATCAGGGCTAAAGTTTACATTTAAAGCTGGTGATTTTAGAGTAGGAAACTCTCGAAGTAGTTTTCCCTTTGAATCCCACAATCTAACTTTTTTATCCTCACTAACAGAAGCGAGAATATTACCTTGAGAACTAAAACTTACATCATAAACTATATTATCATGGGCTATCTTTATTATTTCTTCTCCTTTTAAACTCCAGATTTTAACGGTTCTATCATCACTAGCTGAAGCTAGCATTGTACCATCGTTATTAAAACTCACCCCATTCACCCAATTAGTATGACCTTCTAAACGATTAATTTCTCGATTCTCATAAACTATTTGTTGGAATGTCTGCAAAACTTGTTGTTTAATATTTAAAGGAACAAAAGGCGTCCATTTTAATAATTTTCCAGCCTCTATGCTAGCAGTTAAAGCTTCTAGTTGTTCTCCGGAAGTGAACTTGGCTTTTGAAGATGCACTTTGAGATTCAATTGTCTTAATATTGGCATTTATAGTTTGATTTAGGGCGAACAAAAATAATCCACTTAACATAATAATGAAAATTATTAAAATCCGATTTACTTTTTTTTGTTGTTCGAGTTCTCTTTGGATCGCCTTATAGCTAGTCTGTACTAATGCAGATATATTTGGGTCAATACCCAACTCGGTAGCATCAGGACTGTTGAGCCAACCCTGAGCTTCAGCCAGTTGCACTTCATCTAGCAAACCCCCACTGGTCTTTCCTAAACGTTCCCACTCTTGAGCTTTGGCTTCTAGTCGTCTGCGTGTCAGTTCTGCTTCTCTACGTTCAATCAGCCATTGCTGTAAAGTGGGCCAGCCACTAATCAAAGCTTCATGGGCAATGTCTACTTTAGGAGTAGAATCTTCTTCACTACTTAGGGTAAGTAGGCGACAGTTCACCAAATGAGACAATGTTTTGTCAAACAATTGTGCATCGTTTCCTGCACCCAAAGCATTCACTGGTTGCTGGCGACGAGTATCAGCTCGTCCTTCACCAAACTGCACTAAACGCAGAAAAATGCGACGGGCGATCGCTCCAAGTTCTTTGTTTTCTTGATTCAAGTCTGTCAAAGCAGCATCAGCACGACGAGCGATCGCCACTTGCAATCCCGTGCGTTTATTATTTCCCAATGTGGTGTAATCTTTACGAGAAAGCACTAAGGCTTCATAAGCTTTCAGAGGTAAAAATCGTCGCTCTAATTTTTCCCATAACAGTACCAGTGTCTCTTGAATTAAGGGTAAAATACCGGGTTCACCAATAGCATCTTTTATCAAACGCTCTACTAAAGCTGATTCTATAAATACACCAACATTATCAGCAGGTTTAAAAATTGCCTTTTCCAACCCTATTTCATCTAGAGGAACGATTTCCAAGCGGTGTAACTGGATGTTTTCCCAAAGGGAACATTGCATCAAGTCAGCATAAAAATCAGCTCTGACTGTTAAAATTAAATAACAATTAGAAATCTTCAGCCACTTCAGCAAAGCTTGTTGAAACTCTTCTTTCTCAGTTCCAGCAATTGTAAAGAGTTCCTCATACTGGTCTATGACTAATAGCAACCGTTGAACATTCGGTTGAGTATTTAGAGCTTCTGTGATGGCTAAAGATAGGTCAGCTTGTTCGCTCCCTAAAGTCGTTTTTAGAAGACTCAAAGGGTTTTCTCCAGGGCGCATCGTGCAAACTAACCACTCACCCGAACCGAAGCGTCTACTTTGACGTAGTTTAGGAATTAGTCCCGCAAATATTAGGGAAGACTTTCCACTACCGCTAGAGCCAATAACCGTAATAAATCGATGCCGATACAGATGTTCTAAAAGATGTTCTACTTCCTGCTCGCGCCCAAAGAAGCGATCGCTATTTGATTCGCCAAAAGGTATCATTCCCGGATAGGGACACTCTGGTTTTGACGGTACAAGAGGGACTGGACGTTGTAAATCTGCACAAAGGCGTTCTATAACCTCAGACCATTGACTCTCCTCAGTTGCATCGAGATGGGTTAACATTGCCAAACGTGGTGGCAATTTAACTGGGTGTAAAATTAAAGGAATAACTGGCCAAGTTGCTGTTTCTAACCCATAGTTTTGTCCTAATAAGTCAATAAACTCCTTGAAATTATCAACTAAGTAAGCAGGAGAGATAATGACTAAGGTGCGATGGCTACATTGAATCGCATTTTCAAATTCCTTTAAACGAGGCACACCCAAAGTAAACGCAGCTTCTGAATAGTAGCGTATATCAGCTTGTCTGAAACTATCAAGTAAGTAACCCTCTACCCACGCTTTATCTGCATCAGCGTAGGAGATGAACAAATCGTATTTTGCGCTCTGTGTCATAACTATAGGTTTGACCTTTACAACTTTTGAAGTTTATTATGGGCGCTTTTAACTTAGGGCCTTGGCCTAGGAATTCTTTGAGTTTGACTTCCACCTCCTCCAGGACCAATAATCCAGTCTACTTGAGGCAGATATTTCAATGCTATATAGTACTCTTTTTGGCTAATGCCCTGCTTTTTTTGGCTAATGTCCTGATTTTCAATAATACGTCCCATTAAAAAATGAGAAATAGAGCTTGAATAAGTTGTATCAGGAATATTTACTGAAGCAATTATACTAATTAGAGAAGTAAGTCTTGGCTCTAATTGAATTGATACTTGAAAATCCTTAAAAGCCGCCTTGTAATACTCATTATCATGTTTATAAAAATAATAGGCTGCCCCTCTGATTACATAATAATCAGAAATATCAGGATTAAGTTTTATTGCTTGGCTAATATTTTCAATAGCTTGCTTATATTCTTTTTTTCTATAATTATCTAATGCTATAGTATAGTAACTATACTCTTTTTTAGATTTAAATGAAATAATATTTCCTGGTTTTGTTGTATTATCTTGTTTAGACTTAACTAAGTCAACGCAGATCGCTCTCTTCATTGTTAGACGGTGTACTCCAATAAAGTCTAAATAGAAAGAAATATCATTACGAATTGCTTCAGTTAAATTCTTAATTTCTGTTGAGGATAAATTATAATTTTTAACATCCTCTATTTTAATAAGATTTATATTTTGTCCTGTTTGTTCAGCTTGTTGTTCAACTTGTATTCTAAATCTGTATCTTTCTGTAACCACCATTAAATAGTAGGCTTGAGCAAAATTTTTATCAATTTTAATAGCTTGCTTAAAATCATTCTGGCAATCATCAATCCAGGCAACATCTGTTTGTTTATTAAAAACAGTATTTCTACTATTTTTAGAATATTTTAAAACAATTTTATATTGTAGATAACCTCGTTCAAAATAGGCTTCGGAAAAATTAGGGTTTTTTTTAATTGCTTCATCAAAATTTTCTTTTGCTTCTTTTGCTTTTTTTAATACTTGTTCGTCATCTGTTTGCTCAGTTAAAAAATAAAATTCATAAGCAGCAACTTTACCTTGTTGATAGTAAGCATCAGCAGCCAAGTTGGGCTCGGCTTTAATAACTTCCTGAAAGTCCTTTTTAGCGCCTGGATAATCTCCAAGTAAAAAGCGTAGCTTACCACGTTTAAGATAGGCTGGGGCATCCAAAGGTACAGAAGACTCTAGTGTCTCTAAATATTCTTTAGGAATCTCCTGACTAAAACAAACTTTCTGTGCTTCTAATATAATATCGTTCGGATAATCCCTCATTTTTTTAGCTTCTTCCATTTCGGGATCTCTTTGTAAATATTTATTAAAATCGCTAATTGCTCCTTGTTCATCTCCTTGTTTCGAGCGAATAATTCCTCTTAAGTAGTAAGCTTTGGTAAAATTAGGTTGTCGTTCTATAGCTTTATCGAACTCTTTTTTTGCTTCCTCTTGTTCACCTATTTCTAAAAATAAAAGACCTCGATAATAATAAGTACTTGCAAACGTATTTTGCTTAGAAGTATTTTTGGGATCGAAGTTGTCTAACAACAATTGAATTATTTCACGTTTTTTTAACCGATCTTTTTCTAACTCGTATTGATTGAGAGCTTTATAATAATATAATAAAACTAAAAGATTTTGCTCTTGCGTATTCCCAAGGTTATTGATTGCCTTTTCTAAACCTTTAATTGTACTTTTATATAACGATCCTATATCTTCGTTAGCAGAGGAAGAATATTCTTCTTCTCTTCTTAAAAAAATATCTGACACACCAGTACTAGCTACGCCTCGAGATAAAGCAAGCATAAGTTCTGGACTAACTCGATCGTTCTGAAAATTATTAATGACTTGTTCAACCTGCTTCTTTAGATCTGCATCTTGTTCTAATTTCAATTTTACTTTAATGACTTCTATGTAATCATTAATGATATCCTCCGTATTTTTAAGCTGTTCTTTTGCCTTTGCTCGACGATAGTAAGCTTCTTTATTGTCTGGCTCAATTAGAATGGCTTGAGTCCAGTCATCAATTGCACTCTTCCAGTCTTTCTTTTCATTATGAATAATTCCTCGTTCTAAGTATGCTTCTACATAGTCAGGATTTATTTTTATTGCCTTATTAAAGTTCTCTAATGCTTTGTTTAAATCTTGTGGAAAG
This sequence comes from Scytonema hankhaensis NUACC26, assembly GCF_045865695.1. Classification (NCBI taxonomy): domain Bacteria; kingdom Bacillati; phylum Cyanobacteriota; class Cyanophyceae; order Nostocales; family Scytonemataceae; genus Scytonema; species Scytonema hankhaensis. The sequence continues at coordinate 38,273 of NZ_BAACAP010000198.1, read as the reverse complement.
TCTCCAAAATCTAGATCGACGTAAGCATATAACATACCTCGACGGTAGTAAGCTTCTGCAAGATTCTCATCCCGTTTAATCGCCTCATTATAATCTCGTAAGGCATCCGAAAATTGAGATTGTTTCAAGCCTCGGTTAAACAAAGCTCTACCACTCAAGCTTGATGGCCAAATAGCTTCAAACAAAGCTTCGTTTGTTTTTGTTTCTACAATACCGTCAACTTTTAAATTATTATCCTTCTGAAATTTCTTAACAGCTTCCTCTGTTTTTGTATCAAAAATGTTACCATCTTTGTCGGAATAATCCAAATAGTCCAAAGTTAAAAGACGGTTTTTCAACTCAACTACTTGGTCACCCTTACTGCCTAATTTTAAGTAAGCTAAACTTTCCATAGATCCCCCAATTGTTTTAATCAGTATATAAGGTAGTGTCAGTGATAGGATTTAAGCATTGACAAAAATCCAATTATATGAATTAAGTTATGTCTGTTTAATGAACAGAAGTTGAGCTTGGAAAGCTAACCTCACTATTTTCTTTATAGGTGCCAGCAAAATCAACTTATGCACTTAGGGGATAGAAATGGGAAAAAATGGCAGCAGATCTCTTATGGATTCAATATTTGGTAATCTAGCACACAACAAACTATTTATAAAGTGCATAAGCCCTGAATGAATTAACCACCTTTTTAGACTTGAAATCAGCCATTTCTCCCGGCTGGTAGCTGCCGCAATTGGTAAACCAGTCGCTCCATATTGGTATCAAATTCATCCTCATCGGTCATATCCAGTAAAAAGAGGATACGTAGCCCTAATCGGGGCGTGCATTCTTCTCGAACAATTGGTATTAACCGATACTTACTTTCTTCTAATCCCAAGTGCTGTGCTGCTAAGTTCTCGAACTCGCCATAGCTGCTTTCTAAGTAACTTAGAGAAAGAATCACGAGTGTATAACGGCTCTGCTGGATGGCACGTTCCATGCTGATAATTAGGGGAACGCCCAATGGAAAACGAGAGTCAATCGCTACTCTTAACCCTTTAGACTCCAAAGAGGGTAACAGCGTCTTGCGAACCCAGGTTTTATCTGCGTCCTTAGCAAGATAGCTGATAAAGACATCGTACTCGTAAGCATCATTAGGTGATGTTGTGGGAAGTGGCGTTGCCGCCTTGCCTCCCATGTAAAGGGCAACAGGAAAGTTCTCTTCAATTTCAGCCTTGAGAATTGGGTGCTGCTGGGGCCAATCTTTAGTAACTTTAGGCTGTAAGTAGCTAAAAAGATCGAGAATCCGAATCACACCACCTGGGGCAATGACTTCCCCTTTAAGTCCATCCAACAAGTGTTGGGTGAAAAGGCTATTACCAGCACCGGGTAATATATAAGACTGTTCGGTGCTGCGGGAGGATGCCAAAATTACCCTACCTCGTCCTTGTTTAAGAGTATCATAATAGCTCTCTGGTAAACCAGTTTTTATCTCAGTTGCATCAGTATCCTTTGGTTGACCAATACCACCAGAATGACAGCAATCAAAGATTACCACTAATTTTTGCGCTGGGATAGCACGTAAAGCTTCCGTAAATTGAGTTCCAGAAATTGTAGTTTGAGCTAATAACGCCTCTGATGTAAAGTCTGTATCCACTGGCAATAAGTACTCACCTGCATAAGAACCTGATTTTAACTGCCCTCCATGACTGGAAATGTAAATGAAAACAGTAGAGTTTTGGTTGCTACGTTCGGCTAATTTAGCTAATGCCTGAAGTAAAGCTGTCTGGGTTGCTTCAGTATCTAACAGCAATTGCACATTATCGGGTAGATAACTGCAATGCTGCGGATTAATCAAAAGTTCGTAAATGTCCTTTGCATCTTTTAAAACGGTTTCTGGAAGTCCTTTGATTTTCTGGTAGTTAGCAATACCAACAACTAAAGCATGAGCGCTGCCAATTACAGACATAGTGGTAGTGACTGGAGTAAGATTTTTCATGAAGAAAAGCCTCTTCTATTTTTCATTTGTTATTCTCACGACTACTTGTTCTGCAATCCATTCACTAGCAGGATATCTAGCTGGTTCTAAATTTTTAGTTGGCGGTTGAGAAGCAGCAACAGCTGCTAAAAGTTCTTCAAGTGGGTTTTCTGGGCTTTTCCCAGTAGAGAAAAGAATTGGTCGATCGAGGGGAGGCAATTCCAACCAGTGGAAATCAGTTGCACTAACAGTTGCAAACACCTTAAGAATATCTTGAGCGTCTTCGTATCCGTTTGGCAGACTCGCATGAAGTGGGAGTATCTCTTCTTGTCCGGGGTCAAATGTGATAAAGTTTCCACTCCTAGAAGGATAGACTTGAGAAATACCAAAATCTGGCTTTAAATTCAGTATAGTGACGTTAAGCGGTTGAGAAGAATCATTACGAAGCCGAATAAATACCCATTCGTTAACTTTGAGCGTCGGTGTATTTCCTGGGTCATCAAAAGGTTGCGGTTCAGGCGGTTCTACTGGATCGTAATTTGATTGCTTTCCAATCATCTCTAAGGTAAATGCTAGCTTAGTTCCTGGTAAATTTGACCGATGATAATAATTGTTAAGCTGCTGAGTTGCCCGATATTTAGCTAAATGTACTAAACGCTTGATTATACTTGCAGCAGCATCAAGTTCGCCTATTTTTAAAGGGGGTCGTAAGTTGGCAATTGGCGTAGTACTGGGATCGCAAATTTCGTACTCGCCATTTCTGTTAACAGTTACCTGGTAATCGGCAGTTTCATTGCCAGAAACTAACTCTACCCAACCATTCCCAATTGGCATAGCATCCACAACCGCTTGCAAGGCTGCACTCTGTTTTTGATAAACTTCTGTTGGCAACTCATCCTCTTGTATGCCTTGTGCTTTCTCAACCAAGCGGATTTTTCTAACTAATTTAACAGATTTAGGATTAATGAGCAATGCCTGAGCTGCTTGTTCAATAGATTTAGAACGAAAAGTTTCCTTAATTTCAGCCCAAGATTCTGTTGCACCAACAGAGGTAATTTCAGCTAAAGCTAATCGCTTGTTCACCTCTGTGAAATCAGTTGTGCCTGGTGGATAAATAGCAAACTGTGCGCCTTTGCTCAATCCCTGTACCTGACCTCCATTGAGCAAAAGTCCTTTGTTAGGATCTATTTGGTTAATATTTACAGCATATTGTAAAGATACGCGATCGCTACCAAAGACCAAACGACTTCCTTCTCCCTGAAGCTGAGGAGTTTGTCGCTGAAATTGGCTGTGGATTTTGGCAAGCAAGCGATCGTGTAGTACTTTATAAGTTAGCCCAGGAGTTAGTGGGTCAAGGGAATCTAGCAACCAGTAAGTAAGCGCACCGTTGCGTTCTTTACCGTTGAAGGCGTACTCAAAGGCAGATTCATTTGAACGACAGGCTGCTAATAAAACATAACCTTCTGGTTGTGGCAACCATCCACTACCCAACTGAAAGTCACGAGTTTCTGATTTAGTTAAAGTTTTCCATGTTTTCGCTAATTCCTCATCCGATGCTACCATGCTTTCAGTAGAACGAGGTGTTTCATCAATTGTATCCAAGCCTCTAATCTCAGCATCGTCACCTTTTGTCGCTCCACCTGAATGACAGCTATCAAATATGACAGTGACAACTAACTTCTTATCTACCATTCTTTCTAAAAGTTTAGCTATTTCAATATCGCGCAGATACCGTGCTGTAGAATTGCCGAGATCGGTAGGAACAAGTACTTCATCAATACCATTTTCTCCCTTGAGTTGAGGATAATTAGTCTTAGCACGACCTCCATGACCAGAGTAGTGAATATATACTTGGTCTCCAGGTTCGGCAATTTCGGTGACGCGATCAAACATCGCCACCATGTTTTCGTAGGTAGGCCACTTATCTGGTGGTTCTGCTGGTTCTGGTTTCCCAATATCAGAGGCAGTAAGCTTAAAAATCTGCTCTGGTGGCATTTTTAGCTTTAACTTCAGGAAGTCTTCTACGTACTTAATGTCGCGCACGCATCCGCCAAGATTCTTGTATGAACCTCCATCAGGTAATTGATTGGGTAAGTAGCAGTCTATACCTATCAGTAAAGCATACAATTTTCCTATTTGATTGCTTAGATTATTCATGTTCTAAAAAATACCAACCAATTATCAGCCAGCTTCAAGATTATCCCATTGGTTGTTAACCTGCGAGCTCGTCTTGGAACTGATTGAGGAACGGAAATTGTTACAACATCAAGACATTTACAGATATACCACAGCCTTGCCTGTTAATTGCGGCTTTAGCAATTATCGGTTGACTTAGAAAACGTTTTAAAAGTCGAAGCAGGTTAAAAATCATGCGAGTTGTCGAACCATAATATGTATCATTGCAATATAAATAAAAGTCTCCGAGTTTCCGGACTTTCTCCCATGTGTATTGTGGGGGTGCAGAAAAGAAAAAGATTGTCTGGTAGACAGTCCAGTAGACAATAGGGGCGGAATTGCTAGTTGTACGGTAGAAATTTTTAATTGCTTGCTCAACTGTTCGGCGCTTTTATCCCTACTTGTCTTGTAGACAACATAGTAAAATGCAATTTTTTTGAAGATTTTTTCTAGAGGAATTTTTGATAAATTTTTCTCTTTCTGCTGATTTTGGGCGTTTTGTTCGCCATACACCTAGAACAGTCTGCCCTGACTGCCCTTGTTGTATCGCATACAGTCCGGTAGATAACTCTAGTGACACCGCAGTTGTAGGGTAAAGATTTTTGATTGTTAGGTCAACTGTCTGCCATTCAAGCTCCTGTTGTCTACCATAGTGTACACCAGACAGTATGGTAAACACCCTTTTCCCATCTTCCCTAGTAAACAGCTTTATAAGCAGCCCGAACAATTTTTGACACAGATTTTCCCTATGAGTAAGGCGGAAAGCTTTGAATTCCAACCGGACACGACAGAAATTCCGGATGGAAAATACTCAATTCCAGCCGGACTCAACAGAAATTCCGGATGGAAAATGCTCAATTCCAGCCGGACTCAACAGAAATTCTGGATGGAAAATGCTCAATTCCAGCCGGACACGATAGAAATTCTGGATGGAAAATGCTTAATTCCAGCCGGACTCAGCATAAATTCCTGTGATTTGAACCATAATTTGGTTCTTGTCAGATTTTGGTGATGAATTGAAGTGTGACTTAAAGGAAAAGATTGCCGAAAATTAAAGGATAAGCTTGCCAAACCTATAGCCTGACTGCTTTTGTGGTCAAATCCCCGTTTTCCGAGAATGCGAGCGCAAAGCACAAAAATGCTCTCAAAGCCTACATTTAGCGTGGAACTCGCGGCAAGCTTATTCTTTAATGAGATTCAACAAACAATTCAGAATTAATCGAAATAATAATGCTTTCAGCCTCTACTGCGGCAAGCTTTTACTTAAAAAAATGGCAATCTTTTCCTTTAAGTCACAGTTCGGCAAGCAATTCCTTTAATTTTCGGCAATCTTTTCCTTTAAGTCACAAGCATGAAAATATAGTTTGTCACTCAATTTAAATTTATGGTACAGAGAACACCACATACTACTCTGCACCAATAAACTAAGGATATATGCTAGCTAACAGTTACCCTTATTATCCAGATTGTGAGATTCCTTTATGACAACAAGCTCGGTGTTTTGCAATGCCATTCCGGTACTACCAGCACAAGACATTTCAAAAAGCATTATGTTCTATGAACAACGGCTTGGCTTCACCAAGAGATTTGAGTTTGATGACTACGCAGGAGTTACACGCGATGCCATTGAAGTTCATCTGTGGTTGTGTGAGGATTCTTACATCCCAAAGAATACAAGCTGTCGTATCAATGTGAAAAATATAGAAGAGCTTTACGCTGAATACCAGCGAGTAGACGTTATCCACCCTAATAGCAAGCTCGAACTGAAGTCTTGGGGACTAAAGGAGTTCGTGATACTCGACTTAAACGGGAACGCCATTCACTTCGCTGAATCTGTTGACTAAAGGGTTATCGTTTTTAAAACCTGCCTTGTAGGTCAACAGCGTAAACGATTACAAGAAGCTCTGGTGAGCGCTTTTCCAACGAAAGCATCATTAGAGCAAATGCTGTCGCTTGAATTGGATAGGAACTTGGAGGCGATTGCTGGAGGAGATAATCTACGAGAAATTGTCTTTAAATTAATACAAACAGCAGAAGCACAGGGATGGGTTGAAGACCTAATCCGTGCAGCACGTGAGTTGAACCCAGGAAATCTTCTCTTGAGAGATATTGCTCAAGAGTTATTAAAAAATCATCAGACCTCCTCATCGACTATTTCTAGTGCAGATAGTACTCAACAGATAGCACTTCAAACGAATCCAGAGACTATTTCCCAAAAGACAGCGATAAAAATTCTCCACCTCGTCCTCAAACCTATTGGCAGCGATTACGCTGAGTGCCGTTACTTCTGGGACTATACCAACGATTCCCAATCTTGTCAGCTATCCTTAGCTGAAATCAAGGAAGCAGAAAGAGATTACAACACACGCCCAGAAGATTACGCCAAAATGGGTCAAGCACTTTATAACTGGTTGGATGGGAGCTCGCGCATTCTTCAACAAGCTATCGACCAACATCGCCGTGATGGTATTGTTCTTGCCATTGCTGCAACAGAAGGACTGGCTCATCTACCTTGGGAAGTGCTACATGATGGTCAAAAGTTTTTGGTAGAACACAGACCTGTCATTATTCCAGTAAGGTGGAAAGCTGATAGCAGACACTTGAGTTGGGAGAATCAACCTGAAAATCGTGCGCTGAATGTCTTGTTTATGGCAACTTCTCCTCAAGGAATAGAACCAGTGTTGGATTTTGAGGCAGAGGAAGGGCGCATTCTAGAGGCAACAAAGCGCATACCTTTATCTTTGACAGTTGAAGAAAGCGGTTGTCTGAGCGAATTAGGGTATTCAATACAAGAGTACGAACAGGGCTACTTTGATGTCTTTCACTTAACGAGTCATGCAACATTTAAAGATGAAAAACCCTGCTTCATTACCGAGACAGAATTAGGAGAACCAGAATATAGTAGTGCAGAAGATATTGCTTATGAATTACAATTTAAGCTTCCAAAGTTGATTTTTCTATCAGGGTGTGAGACTGGATATTCGGACACAGGTGAGGTTCCTTCAATGGCAGAAACACTATTGATGGAAGGGGCAACTGCTGTTCTTAGTTGGGGTAAGAAATTTTCAGATACAGATGCCACCGCAGCCGCAACTTTATATGAAAGTCTATCAGCAGGAGATAAAGTTACGGAAGCAGTTGCTAAAACTTACCAAACATTAATTAGAAATAAAGTGCAAGATTGGTACAATTTGCGATTGTACGTTGCTGAAACACTACCAGGAGCATTGGTGACACCGTTGAGGACACCGGGACGCAAACCTGCACCTAAGCCATCGGTCACCGAACAGTTTTTAGACTCTAAGACGAAACAGGTAAGAGTTGCCGATCGTAAAACTTTTGTTGGTCGTCGCCGTCAATTACAAAACTGTTTGCGAATACTCAAGATTTCCAATGAAGAAATTGGAGTTTTAATTCATGGCATGGGAGGATTGGGAAAAAGTACCATCGCTTCTCGATTATGCGATCGCTTACCCGAATATAAAAAAGTTATTTGGTGGCGACAAATTGATGGATCTAGCTTAATGAGTCAGCTAGCAGATTTGATGAAAAATCTAGAAGAACGGGCTGCACTCAAAGAAGGGAAAGAAGAACTCAAATATCGATTGCGAGATGCATTGATTAAGTTAAACCAATTGGTGTTGGTGTTTGATGACTTTGAATGGAATTTAGAGCCTCGTGATGGAAGGTATGTTCTGAAACCCGAAATTTCCGAAGTGTTGAGTGCTTTAGTATGGGCAATTAAAAATCAAGAGAATATTAGCTACCACCGGATTATTATTACCTGCCGTTATGATTTTGAATCCGATTTATTGCAACACTTCTACAAGCAACCGTTAGAAGGCTTACAGAAAGCTGATTTAAAAAAGAAGCTGAAGCAATTAGAAGCTTTTGATTCTGATAAAATTGATGGGAAATTGGTAGAACGAGCTTTAAAATTAGCAGATGGATATCCTCGTTTGTTGGAGTGGTTAAATGATGTGCTGTCTGGGAAGGATGCAGATTCACAACTTAGTCAATTTGAAGCTAGCTCTCTTAGTTGGAAGGAAAAAATTATTTGGGTAACAGAAGACGCGCCTAAATTAAAAATTGACTCCTTTACTGAGAGAATAGTCAGTCGATGTTTGGTATTTGAAATTCCCGTTCCTATGCCAGCATTAGAAGCAGTTTGTGAACCTATCTCTGGCTATCAAGAACAATTAGAACGAGCAATTGAATTAGGACTGATAGAAGTGAGTTCCGAATCTGACGAATCAAAACGGGGTTATCGAGTTTCGCGTATCTTACCCCACATCATACCCACTATTCAGTTACCCGAAAAACCAAAAGTATATTCATTGTATTGTAAAGCTTCAAATAAGTTATACGAATTATGGGGAAGTAAGGAAAATAGAAGCGAAGAACAATGGAGAGAAATTTTTCGTTTAGCATTGGCTGATAAAGAAAACCAAGAGCGATTTAGAGAGCAATTTTCGCGAATGCTGAAAGTACAATACAATTCAGAAGCCAATGAAGCTTTAGAATCCGAACTTAGAAAGGTTCAACTTGATTTATCAGAAGAAAACTTATGTATCCAATTAGAAGAATATTTACAACAACAAAGATGGGCAGAAGCTGATGAGGAAACAGCATTGATTTTTTATCAAGTAATGATCTTAAATGAATACAACAATTTTCAGGAGCTATTTCAAAACTTTCCCTGTAAAACTCTTAACAACATCAATCAACTATGGCTAAAATACAGTAAGGGAAGATTTGGTTTCAGTGCTCATTTGAAGATATTAGAAGATGTGGGATTTTTTCAACTGGATTCGGGACTCGGAGTAAAAGTCCCTAGAATTACGGCAATGTATCCAAAGGACTGGGATACAATTAAGGTAATACTAACAAAGTATGTAGAACGAGTTGGATGGTTAGAAGTACCAAAACTACAGGGCGAGGAAGAACAACAAAGTGAGAGAGAAAAAATCTACCCCTATTTATTTTTGAATAGAGGAAATGTGGATGATGGATTAATTCAGCATTTAGTAAATAATTCTCAACACAAGCACGGTAAGTGAGAAACATTGAGTTGCTCTGAATTAATCCAATATGAGCAGTCGGTTTAGCATCAAAATCGCGGTCGCGAAAAATGATATATCTTTGATTTATAGGTCTATCTCTAGAAAAGTAACCTTGAGTAAAAACGGAGAAAGTAAATTTACTACCAGAGGGAACAATTGTAGGTTTATCTATTAGAAGATTTTCAACAACTCGGTTAAGCAGTCTAAAATCTAAACTCGTTTGCTTACCCTCACAGAAAATAACTTTGCCACTAACAACACTCACACCTACACCTCTAGCCGAATAATATATGCATCAGGTACTAATTGCTCCACATAATCAGAATGGGTTGTAATGATAAACTGATTGTTTTTCCCTAACTTGGGTAAGGCTCTTAACAAAGCCTGTTGCATAGGTGGATGTAAATGCAACTCAATTTCATCAATAAGAATCACAGAATTGTGAATATTCCAACTCGCAAAGTCCATTAACATTGGAAAGACAGCACGCTCACCCCCGGACATTTCAGAAATTTCATACTGATTTCTGCCATCATATAGATAAAACCAAGGTTCGCTCAAAATATCATCTAAATTCTCTCGCGGAATGGGACCTAGAAAACTACGTTCTGGAAAGACGGTTTGATAAGCTCGTTCAATTTCTGCATACAAATCCTTTTGTCCATGAGGTCGTTGATGAATTTTAAGAGTTTCAATATCTTGATGAAATTGTCGCCATTTAGTCATGCGATCGCGCAACAAATCTTCTGTAATTTCCAACTGGCGATTGGGATCTTCACTCGTGAGACTGGTGGAAGTTCTTTGTTCTGTATACCAAAGAACTGTACCAACTTGCTCAAACACTTTCCATCCTTCATTTCGGCGCAATTGTTTTGCATATTCTCGTCCTTTAAATTGAAACAATTGAGCAGCACTGTTAGCAATAACACATCCAGAGTTCCATCTAAGAGTTACATTGTGCTCTTCACCAGGAGATTGCAAATCTCGCCCTATTTCTCGCAATTTGAAGTGAAAATCTCTAAAGGCTTGGAGTTCGCTAGATGAGAATTGTACCTGTACGGCTACCTCAGGCGTCATACCCCCCCAGTTACTCGCGAGCAATTCATAGTTAAATCCCGCCCATTCCAAATCGGAGATGTTCTGCAACCGTCCAGTCACTGTACCTAAAGTTGCTGCAATAGCTTGCAACAAACTTGTTTTCCCTGCACCATTCATCCCAACCAGGACAATCGTATCTCGTGCTAACCCAGTTTCTGGCTCAGTCAAATCAAATACATAATCCCGAAATTTCTTAAAATACTTTAGCTGAACAGATTGAACTTTCATTTTGAAATCTCATTTTGAAGAAAAACAGCACTCGGCAGTTATAAATGTATCTTATATAAAATTAGACACGAATCAAGCGTAAATATTCAATCAAGATACACGCATCCATCACTACGTTCATTCCCGCATCCAATGCTTTTTGTACGGCTGCTTCATCTGATATACCAAGTTGCGCCCAGATTGTGTTGGCATTAATAGCGATCGCTTCGGTTACAATTTCACTTAAGTACTCAGAGCGGCGAAACACGTTAACAATATCTATATGTGATGGCACTTCTTTCAAAGAAGGATAACTGGGTTGACCATCAATTTCTTGAACTTGTGGGTTGACGGGGTAAACAATATAACCAACCTTCCGTAAAAATTGGGCGATTTGGTAGCTAGTACGATTTGGTTTATCGGAGTGTCCGACAACAGCAATGACTTTTGCACTGGTCAACACATCGCGTATTGCATTGTCATTTGGTTTATTAAGCGGCATTATCGAGTATCCTTTGAAAATGTATTTTTTTCTGACTATTTACACGCTTGGACATGAATGGTAGTTTTTTAAACGCAACTAATAGTTTCTCCAAAACAATTATTGTATTAATAGTATAATAAAACTTGATTATAAATTTTATAAAAGAACGATAATTGCTTAATATCTCAAAAAAATTATGAATATTTTTCCGTACATAATTGGAGCAACAGTTTAACTTCAACAAGGTTTAATTATGTGGATAAGAAAAATTGAAGAGTATCTGAACCTCTACTACCAAGGAGATAAGGAAAATGCTAAAAACACTACGTTTTTCAACTGTATGGCGAAAGTAGAAGTGCTAGATGAGCTTTTAATAAGCAGACGCGATGATTTTAGAGGCGTAAAAGATGCTCAAGGAATACTACAATCGGCGTGCATCATTGAAGTAGCACAAATCGACATCGATGACCAAAGTTATACAGGTTTGGCGATCGCTCGTCTCACCAATGCACCGTGGAATACAATCACCCATCCACAACCAGAAACCCGTTCGGGAAGTGCTACCTCGCTAATTGAAGAATTAGTTCTTTTGAGTCAACGTCTCCAATTCAATGGTATCGTTAAAGCAATAACAATACCTAGTGCTCGCCCATTCTATAGAAAAATCGGATTTATAGAAACGAACGGTTCGGGAGAAATGATACTGACTCCTGATGCAGCACAAGAACTTTTAACAAGACAACAGCGATTAAGGGAAGCCCACCATGACACAGGAAATTAAAAAACTAAAAACTACAGAAGAACTACTCCAATGGCAAATAGTATCTATAAGAGGAGCTAATCTGCAGGTTGTTGCGATACGGTAGTATAGCCGTTATCCCTTGCAAGCTCGCACTCCTGAGAAAAAACCCCGGTAACTCTGACTATACCGGGGTTGTTCGATAATTATTTGTGTGCAAGGAAATTTATCTCTTAAACAGTCAACTATGCAGCAGGCTGTTCTAGATTAACTTTGACAACTTTGTTCTTTTCTTCCTCTTTTTTGGGCAAAGTTAGATTCAAGATACCGTCTTTGTATTCAGCAGTAACGTTGGTATTTTGAACTAAAAGAGGCAATGGAATGACGCGCTGAAACTTACCATAGTGAAACTCAGTCTGTGTCGTACCTTTTTCTTCGGTCTTAGTTTCAGATTTGCGCTCTCCACTAATAGAAACAGCATTTTCTGTCACTTGGATATCTAAATCTTTAGCATCCATACCAGGAAGTTCTAGCTTGAGGTACACCGCATCATCTGTTTGGGTCAGTTCAGCAGCAGGAACTTTAACGAAATCTCTTTCAAAGGGAACTCTTGTTTCTTCAAACAGGCGTTGGATTGCATTTAGTTCTTTCCAAGGATTGTAACGAATGAGTGTCATAGGTATTATGAATAAGTAGAAATTGCGTTCTTGTTTGTTGGCTTTATATTTTTTATAATAGGGCTTGCATAATTTTGAGTGATTCGGCTTTAACTACCTCAAAATTGATAATAACCGCATAATAATTTCAAACTGTAAATAAGTGGGAATACCCGAATATTTTAGTTCGGTAAACAAGACTTAAAAACCTTCAATTTTACTTATGTGTTTGTCCGCTCCAGCTATCCCATGCTGCTCGTGCTACCCTTGCTATGACTTTTTCGCGTGTAGAATCGTCAGCCTTTGAATCTGAAACAAAGACCGCTATGGCTAAGTGCCGTCCATTTGGCAGCGTAACAAGTCCCACATCATTTGTTGCACTCGTCAACCCGTTTACAGTCCGCGAACTACCAGTTTTATGTGCCACAACTGTTCCCTTTAGCAACAGTCCCTTGATGCGTTGTGAACCCGTAGGTGTCTGGGTCATCAATCGTAGCAGCAATGCAAGACTTCGTTTTTCTAGTCCGCGCCCGGAGTGAAGTGCGCGTAATAAAGTTACCATCGCCTCTGGTGTTGCCCAGTTACGATATTGCGCTCTTGGGTCTTGTCCTAGTTCCTTCTCTGTATTAGCCACGACTATATCATTGACTCCAAGGTTACGTAAATACTTGGTGACGAACTCCGGTCCACCAACAAGCCCTAACAGCACGTCGCAAGCCGTACCGTCGCTTTCAGATACCATAAATTGCAGCAAGTCCAAAACGCTCAATTCTACTCCCTGAGGATGGTTATCTCGAATTGGGCTATGCTGACGTGCTGTCACGAAATCTTTTTTTGTAACTCGAACTTTTTGCTCTAAAGAGAGCACTCCTCGATCCACTTGATACAGTACAGCCATTCCGATAGGAAACTTGTAAACGCTCTGCATGGGGAACTGTTGTTTTCCGTTGAGAGCAACCGATTCCCCTGTCTCAATTGCCGTAACTGCAACTCCTACACGTCCTTTAGCATCACGAGAGATTTGCTCGATTTGGTCTTGCAGGGAGCTTGTTATATTATTCGTCACTGATTGTTTTCCATCAGTGCTGCTGGGTGAGTCAGATGAGCGAGTGCTAACACTGTTGGGTTTAGCGATCGAGCAACCGCTCGCCAACAACGATAAGCACAAGCTGTAAGACAACGTTTTTTTCATCATTCGCTAACGATAGTGCAATTCAAGTATGAAAAAGCAGGTCACGGCTGCTTGCTACTAAAAGTTTATGATTCTTCAATCAATTCCAAACCACTTTTCCGCACCGTGTGCTTGCGCCAATGATTCAGTTGAGGATGGTACATTTTCCTCCATCCATCGAAAATATTCATCTATTGAAATATCTAAATAACTACCATGATGCGCTAACAACCAATGAGCTTGTAAAGTATAGCCCAAATCTCGCATCGTTATGACAATAGAGGTGCGGTCAAACATATTCACGCCTACTCGCTTTAACTGCGTGCTTGTATTAACGCGCTTACGTGGCGATCGCCAATAAAGGATTTACACTGAAGCATGGAAGAAAACGGTTCTTACTCCGCTTGTGAAAAGTGGCATAAGTAATAACATGGAACAAATTAAACAGTACTGGCAAGCTTATTTAACAACACTCCCACCAGATTCACCCGTGCGTAACGAGCAATATGTAGCCGAACAGTTTGGTGACAACCCTGACCTAGCCAATTCTCTAGGTAAATTAATTGTGTCAAGAAAAAAGACTGCTACAAGTTCTGCATTGTGGGAGTGGGAAGCCGAGGGTCAGCCAATTCCTAAAGTTGGACAGAAAAGCATCGTACTTGATAGTCACAATCAGCCATTATGCATTATTGTTTCAACAGAAGTCACAATCTGCCCGTATGATAAAGTTGATGCACGGTTCGCTACAGATGAAGGTGAAGGAGATTGTTCGCTTGCATATTGGAGAGAAGCGCACTGGCGGTTCTTTTCACGTGTACTACCAAAGATAGGCAAGTCTCCAGTACTCGATATGCCATTGGTTTGCCAGCGGTTTCATATCGTGTACGTTAACGCTCTAACTCATGGAAAATAAGTTTGATATATCAAGAGGTATTTGTCGCCATGAGCAAGAAGAACCACAAGACGATTTACACCGACTGTGAGCAGCAAAAAGTTGGATGAATTGCAACAAAACTTTGATACTACTAAAATTTTAGCAGATGTGGACACCATTGATGAGATTTGCTCGAGTATTTGCGATCTAGATGGGATAAAACTTGAATTGCGTGCATCTCCATTCAATGGCTCACACAATCATCAATGGGGATTCAACAATTAATGCACCTATGGGGACGTGCATTTGGGAAGTCGCTCAAGACTTAGAGCTACAAATCGATGATTTCGCCACAAAGTTAGATGGAATTGCGACAATGCTTGGAAGGCTTGGAGAACTTGCACGCCTATGAGGAAGATGAGGAGAACTTTGATTTTGATGAGTAAGTAGTACAGACATCAACCACCGTACTAGATATGTATGAGTTGAGGTACAGATAACGTAAAGGCGGTGTATGTAATCGTCACTGTATGAGGCTCAACCTCATACAGTGACGATATGAATACTATCGAGCTTGTATATTAAGAATTAGTGCTCTTCCAGTAGCAGAGAAGTAGAAAAAATATGCATGAGAATGAAGAACGAATTCTGAATTCATAGAACAAGAATGCCTTGTCCTGGACACGGGTGATTCGTTCCCATCAAATTGAAAGCAGGGTTCGAGTTACTAACAAGAGCATACTAGAGACTGTGACTCGGCTGAATCCAACAACTTTTTTAGACGTGGGATGTGGAGAGGGCTGGTTGTGTCGCGAACTATTTGCCAAAAAATTTGATGGGTGGGGAGTCGATGCTTCTTGCGCTCTGATTGAAGCAGCACGGGAATATGGCAATTCTCGCTTTCTTGTAAGTTCATACTTTGACTTGGGAGTGCAAAAATTCGGTAACATTGAGCATTTTTCTTGCTTTATCTGTAACTTCTCAATTCTCGGACAACGAGATTTAACTGATATTGCTGATGCTGGTCATTGTCTTTTAGAGCCGAGCGGTCACATTATTGTTCAAACACTCCACCCATTGACTGCTGGCGGTGGAACTGAAACAGCAGATGGTTGGCGGGAAACTTCGTGGTCAGAGATTGGCAATGAACCATTTCATAAAGCTCCTTGGTACTATCGTACTATGGAATCGTGGATTGAAGGATTTTGCAATCGCAATTACCGATTGCTGAATCTACGAGAAATGTACCATCCGGTAACCAACAAATCTGTCTCAATCATTTTTGTTTTTGAACAACAGTGAAGTGCTTCGGTCTGGAATTCAGTTGTTCTTGGGCTAACAACATTGCAGCAATATTAAGTGAAAAACTCCACGCGATGGCGACTGGCGATCGCTGCTTTTTCTGGCTTGTTCGCTGCTTTATTAACTAGCTGGAGACAATCGCATATAGAATATGACAAATGGCTTCGTGCTAGGGATGATGAAAACAATAAATGGCTTCAATTAAGAGAAGACGAGAGGAGGAAAGATATTCGTTTAGCGATGGTTCGATTTTTATTATTCCTCGGAGTGCAAAAAATTTCTCAACCACCTGATTGCCTCACTTGTTGTCTCTTCACTTGCAATTAGAAGGATGACTCAGGGAATTGAGAATTGAAGGAGTCATCGTTGTAAACCAACCCAACTCTGAAGACTTTGTTCAAAGGAATTTGTCCACGTCTCCAAAACCTACGATGTTGTTGGGGTCTGAAATCGCTCGTTGATTCAACTGAATAGTTGTTTGAGATCCACCATCAAAGTAAATTACTGCTTGGTTATCTTTAAAGAGAACCCTCACTTTATACACTCCACCAGTACTCCCATAGTAGGCTGTGGCAGCTAGCTTTTTGCCGTCAATATTCTTTAAGCGATACTGGACTCCCATAGCTGGTGTAGCCAGTAAAAAGACCGCACTTAGGACTAGCTGTAGAATTTTCATCGTTAAATTGGAGTACAACTTGACTGGTGCTATACCTTTAAGGTAAACACGATTTGCACGGCAGCAACTCTATCGATAGAGCGATAAGCTAACTGCTCACGGACACCCATCGGGATCGCTTGCATGGAAGAATGTTAGCAAATGCTTTGATAAGAAGTGCATAAAGCGGCACAGCAGCAAATTCGTTCTCAAGTTTTACTCCTTTGGGAGAACAGATAAATTTTCAAAAATTCCTAGAATGCAATTACCAAGCAATAACTTTTCCATCTCCTAGTTTGGGACTAACTAGGAGTTTTTTAATTTCTCGGAAAGCCATCTATATCTTAAGAAGTAAACCAGATGAACTCATACTTAAGACTTGTGAATAATTAGTTCTGATGGCAGATTGGATCTGGGAGTTTGAATTGTTATTCTGTCATTGTCATATCAAAAAGTTTATCCACGAAAGAACAATGAACATTATTGCTTGGATTGTTTTAGGTTTGATTGCTGGTGCTATAGCTAAAGCTATTTACCCCGGACACCAAGGTGGTGGAATATTGGGAACGATCTTGTTGGGAATTATCGGTGCTTTTGTCGGTGGTAGCTTGGGCGTATTCTTTAGTACGGGACAGTTTAGCTTGGCAGCTTCTGCTCTCAGTATCCCCGGTATCGCGTTAGCAGTTGTAGGTGCGCTTGTTGCTATTTTTGTATGGAATTTAGTTACCCGTAGTGCAGTGTAATCAATCAAAGCACGTTGAATTTATAGTATACATCACCGGAGCCAATTTCCTATATATTATCCGGTGAATTTAATAAAGAAATGGCGCTCCTCTTAAGTTAGGGGAGCGCTATTATTATTGACTAAAAGTTAGCAAGTGCTTTGAGACCAACGAACACAAATGAAATGCTAACCACTTGACAATTCTTTCTCCATAAATACAGTACATAGACTATCGTTATATCGCTCAATCAAGTAAAATCCAAGCTGTTTGTAAAATTCAATGGCCTGAGACTGCTTTTCTTGACTAGCTGTATCGAGTCTGACTTTTTTGTAACCAGCCTTTTGGGCAAAATCTAAGAGCATCTGAGCCATCTCCTTACCCAATCCCCGTCCTCGATACTCTTTTAAAAACCACATCCGTTTGAGTTCACAGATTTCCTCGTTGAATCGGCGTATAGCTCCAGTACCCACAACTCGATTGTTATCAACAAGTACCAGGAATATACCGTTATTGTCAAAGTAGTGACGCATGCACTTCATCCAAGTCAAGCATGGGATCGTAGTGTTTGAGTTCTTCTTCACTCACCATACCTATAAAAATTTCCAGACACGTTGTTGCGATCGCTTGCTTGGCTTCCTCAATCTGATGTGTCTGTATTGGTTTAATTTCAATCATCTGTTCTACACTGACAATTGTCTTTAAAAGTTATATAGTACATAATTCTTGTTAGGAAGGAGTTATTTTCAATATACGAATTTTTACCAATCAAATAGGATTGCTATATATAATTATAATTTAGGGGAATTTATAAACTTATGACGGATGAGAGAAGTCATTTAAGAACTACTTTTAATCAGGTAGCGCTGTTGTATGACCAAGTACGACCAGGATACCCAAAGGCGCTTTTTGATGATGTAGTGTCTTTGTCAGGAATAACTCCACCAGGAAGGATATTAGAGATTGGTTGTGGTACTGGTCAAGCAACTGTGCCCTTTGCGGGTCGGGGTTATCGTATCCTTTGTATTGAGCTTGGTGAAAATCTCGGCTTAGTTGCTCAACAAAAACTAGCTATCTATCCACTTGTAGAAGTTCGTATTGGAGCTTTTGAGGACTGGCCAGTAGAAAAGAATGCATTTGATTTAGTAATTTCGGCGACGGCTTTTCATTGGCTCGATCCAACTATTGCTTACAAAAAAACTGCCCAAGCGCTCAGTATTGGAGGAGCGCTCGCGCTATTTTGGAATGAACACGTATACAGTGATGCTAGTAATGGCTTCTTTGAGGAAGTGCAGGAGCTATATTGCCGCTTTGTTCCTGAGTTAGTTAAGGATGAGAAGCCTCTGACTCGTGAGTATGAAGTACCTAGTAAAATAGGTGAGATTGAGCAAACGGGTTTATTTGGTAAAGTGACATATCGCTCTTATCAATGGGATGCAAAATATGAGACTGCAACTTATCTCAACCTCTTAAATACTTACTCTGGTCATTTAAATTTAGATAGCGTTAAAAGGGCACGTTTTTTTGATGCGCTTGCTGAATTAATTGATACTAAATTCAATGGTTCTGTTACCAAAGGTTACTTAACTACTTTAATTGATGCTGCCAATCTTGATATGATTTGATCCATTCCACCCTTAAGTTGCAACAAGTCATGGCTGGTTTCGGTCATGATGTCGCCAAACGAGCGTCAGAAAGTCCAAGCGAGTAGTTTGGTTGCTGAGTCGTCAAATAGCGATCGCGATTGAGGTACACCGTGCGATCGCACTTAAGGCGGGCGTCGTCCCTTCTTGTCAAAGTACAAAGAAATGTTCTTCTAGGAAGCACTACTCTTTAAACTAATATTCTGGAAAGTAATTGCACAACCGTAGGGTATAGCAGGAGTTACGACTGTGTGCGGTTTGGGGTTAATGATATCCGTAAGAGCGATCGCAGTAACAAAGATGCTTCTCTTCGCTCCGGGACAATCCGCAAACGAGAGTATTATTTAGAACAACGCTAATAGGATAAAAATGATATGGAAATAGAAGCTGTAGTAGAGACAGTATTTATTTTTTCAAGAAAGGGTTACAGCAGGAAAAAAGTTATTGATATTTTAAATGAAGAGGGTGTTACATTATCAACAGCTTTTGCTGTTGTTCAAGAGGTTTACGATCTGAAAGCAAAAGCTTATAGAGATTCAGCAAAACAAGCGTTTATATTAGGGTCGAGCTTGTTGTTAGTAGGTCTTTTAATTTCTCTAGGAACTTATACTTTAGTTGCTGCTGCCGGAGGAGGCTTTTTTATTATTATGAAAGGTTTTCTTATTATCGGATGCTTGAGTGTTTTTAAAGGAATTTGGCGTTTCTTGCAATCCTACTTTATTTAAAATAGGTGATGTGATGTTAAGAGTTTGCTCTCGTCACATTCTTTTAAGTTTTGAGAAAGAACTCGTCAATCGCAGTTTATCCAGAGCACTACCTAACCGATAAACCGTTTAAACTGCGCCTTGTGAAGATTTGTATATTATCGATCGCCTTTGGAAAGAACACTCTCAAGAACGCTTTGGTTTTTCACCTCAAGCCCGTATTTATCAAGAAGTGAGAGAAGACTACGACAATTTTTGCACTCGTGTTGGTTGGAAAGTTGGTCAGAGATGGAAAGGTTATAACGAGCTGAATTGGACCAATACTGCTCCGGTGGGACACCTTCGGAACATGCAAGGAAGGAAGTTGTATCCCACAACAGAACAAAACAGAGGGTTCCATCTGAATTCGTGGGCGTTGGATTTGGGCGATCGGGCTTTTGGGTTTATGGAATCTGTCGGTTTAATGGAGGGAACTCTAATTTCCGTGCTAACCCAGAAGCTTGCTGATTGTGACCTTATTTAATTGTTAAATATGGTTGAAGTGCGATCGGACATCTTCCATTGGTAATCAGTGCATGAGTTTGTTTTACCAATTTCTAATAATTAATGGTTCTTAACGAGCGGTAAGATTAAGTAGTATATGACACTGCCATATAGTAAAAAGCGACAAAAACACCGGACTCAATTAGAAGAAGAAATACTTCATCTGAGGCGAACTGGACGCTACATTCCCCCTCCACGTACTAGCTGGATGAAAAGTTTAGTTGATGTTGTAGAAAAACGTTATATCGAGCCTCTCGCAAATCTTTTTGAGAGAGCAGATATCTTTAAAATTGCTGAAAAGCTGGGCATTATCATAGCAGTGGTCAGTGCGCTCGTGGGTGTTCTCTTTTACGTATTGGAGGCTCGAGATCGCAAGGAAAGATCGATACTTGAGGCTTGGCAAGTGGTCAAAGATGGGAAGGATGAAAAATCAGGTGTGATTGTGTTAGCGCTGCAAAGACTGCATAGAGAGGGTTTTCGTCTTGTAGGAATAAATCTCAAAGGTACCAACCTCAGTTATGTTACCCTCATTCAAGCCAATCTCCGCAATACGAATTTCAGTCGCTCCGATCTGAGTAGTTCTAATCTTTAGTGGTGCTATTCTCTATCAAGCTATTCTCAATGGTACTAATTTTAATGATGTTAATTTGATAAGAGTTAATCTCCAAGATGCCGAGCTTAGTAATGCTAAGTTTAATAACACTCAATTTGGTTGTCTGGAAAAATTCCGTAAACTAAGATGTACTAACTTCCTTGGTGCCAAGAATTTAACACCAGAGTAAGTAAAACAAGCTAAAAATTGGGACAAAGCAATCTACAGTAAGGAATTTCGTATCAAGCTTGGGTTACCGCCAGAACCAATGAGGTGAATAATTTGGCTCGTGCGATCGCCCTACCATATGAACGACACCGACCAAAAATTACAGATGATAGACGATCGCATGATGCACTCCCAACAAACATGAACAATATAGTCATTGAAACCGAACGCCTTTTCTTACGAGAGTGGTTAACTGAAGATTTTCAAGACTTTAAATCAATTGCCACCAATCCTTTAGTAATGAAATACATTGGCACTGGAGAAATTTGGTCTGATGAAAGGATTGGTCAGTTCATCGATAAAAACATGACTTTGTACAAGCAGTATGGGTTTTGCTTGTGGGCATTGATTCATAAACAGAGACAAAATCTTATTGGCTTATGTGGTCTATCGCCACTCACACTAGATGAAATCGAGATTGGTTGGTGGTTAGTTCCTGAGTATTGGGGAGTAGGTCTAGCAACAGAAGCGGCAACTGCTGCTATGTCCTATGGTTTTGAGCAATTAAACTTGCCCAGGATTGTGTCTATTGCACAGCCAGCCAATCAACGTTCCATTCGGGTGATGTCCAAGCTAGGGATGCATTTTGAAAAAATGAGTACAGATCGTCGCGGGATAGAGGTCGTCTATTACGCTCTGAATAATAGATTAAGGTAGTGCTGTAAACAATTATGAATAATTATGACTCGATTGTACAATGTCACTGCTTTTTGGTATTGTCAGGCAATTGCACTTTGGACACGTTGAATGTCAGATCGCTTTCACCAAACACCTAACTGGTAACCCATCGCAATGCTACCTGTCATTGCACAGCTGATTGATGGGGGATTATCAGATACCCAAGAACAATATCAGACCTTGCAACAAGCACAGGGACGCCCTTATACTTTAGATGATGATACTGTTAGAAGAGTTATTAAGTTTACTAACGAACAAAAAGAGTTTCTTCATATTTATGTAGAACAACTGACAAGATGGAAAGCTGAGAAATTATCTGCTGCTCAAAAACAAGAAATTGAGAGATTGGAGCAGCAACTGGTGAAGTTTCGAGAGTTAAATACTACCATACTGGCTTTAGTTGACCAACTCAAAGAGCAGACCATTGAAAAATTTCTGGCTAAGTCTGATGAAGAAATTGCTTTGGAATTTCTCGTAGGGAAGCTAAATTTTCCGTAAGGGGTTAAGCTGAAATTCACCATAGTTAGAGAAAGTTTTTTGTTAAAGAAGAAATTTTGTCAGAGAATGAGGAGGACAGTGAGGAATAGTTTAGGAGCTTTTTTAACTGAATGAACCTGACGGGGTAACAGCAGAGGGAGTATTAGTAACCTAGTGGTAGTAAAATAACAAAAACCGTCATTAAAGTTGTATATATTTTGATATAAAATGAGTAGCAGTCGCTATCCATCTAATTGGAAAGAAATAGCCACCGCTGTTAAGGAATCAGTTGGGTGGCGTTGTCAAAAATGTGGTAAACTTTGCTTAAAGCCAGGGGAAAAAACTCCTGAAATGACTTTGTCTCAACGCAGAGCTTACACTCTTCAAGTTCATCATTGGAACCTAAATCCAGCTGATAATAGAATAGAAAACCTTGCCCCTTTATGCACAGCTTGTCATCTCTATTATCATCAATTTAGACGAGGAAATATTTCTCCCGGTCAGTTGTCAATTGAATTGAAAATTCATAAAAATTCAGGAGTCAGTCGCTAGAATTTAGAATTGAATTCTGTGCGACTGATGGATGAATAAAAAGAACTCAGGAGTCAGTCGCTAGAATTCAGTTGAAGGTTAAGCGAGTGGCGACTCGTCTTGGGGTTTAAATAACGACAGTTAACACGGTGTTTACAATTGGTTGGAGTTTGAATCCACATACTCAAGATTGCTGACTTCTGGATTCTGGCTTTTGGATTCTTCTTCAACAAAGTATATAAAGGGGGAAGGTATAACGTTTACTTTTCCCCTTGAAATTTGAGATGACAACATTTGCTAACGCATCAATTCAAGACCAATCGAATTGAAGTTGTGTTCTCATGAAAACTGCTACTACCATCTTACCAAAAGCCAACCTTTCTCAAGTAAAAGAAATGCCAAAAGTTGAGCAATATGCCGCAGTTTTAACTGAGGATGAGTACTACGACTTGGAGGCTGAGTTGGCAGAGGAAATGTCTAACTACTACCACTTGCGATACAACTACTAAGTTCAATCTCTCAAACAAAAAATCAACTTTCTACATCAACAACCAGTGGTGGGTAACTGCTACTGGTTTTCGTCTACAGGAAAATTATGACTCAAGCACTCCATAGCCAAATAAACGAACTCACTCTCAGGGAACTATCCCTCGATGCTGCTAAACTCTGGTCTCAAATTGAGGAAGCAACAGAGTCAGGGGAAGAGGGTAAGGTAGAAGAACTTCTACAGCAGCTAGTCTCCATCCAAGATGGAATTGAAGCTAAAATTGATGCGTTCGGCGCTTCGCCGCAGCGCTTCGCTATCGCATGGGTGTTTGACCAATTGAACCTCGATTTGGAAAATTGGGAGGACAGAAAGGCGCGGACAGTTGAACTCTACGATAAGATAATCTCTCGACGCAAAACCCAGCTTGAACAAATTAAGCGAAGTCTCATTCATCAATACGAAATTGGGTTAATCTCAGAGAGAAATGTTGGGAAGGAGAGAGAAATCGAAATTAGGGATAATCCACCCAAGGTAGCTGCATTGCTGGTTGAGGTAAATGATGAAGATTTTCCTTCAGAGTTTAGAAGTATCCAGTACAAAGCCGATAATAAAGCGATTTTGGAGGCTTATAAGGCGGGAAAGGATGTTAGCAATATTGCTGAAATTACAGTCGGGAAGCAGGTTAGATTCAAGGTGAAATCTACCAAGAGGAGTAAAAAGTAAATATTGAAAAGAGAGGGGATATCCTCTCTTTATCTTTTTTCCAGATAAATCATCAAATTAAATTTATCAAAACTTAACCCATTTTCCTACTGGTAAAGGATATTATGAACGAAATCCAAAATACTAATGAAAGCAGGATTAATTACGCCAGCCTGGGTAAAAATTTCGTCACAATAGCTGGTGTGTTTAATCTAATTCCGCATGAAGAGATAGACAATTACGATTCAGAAGCCGTACTTTGTTGAAAATACAATTAATATGATAAATCAATAAACGTTCAAAAACAGTTTCGGTAGTGAAAATTCAAGCCAAAAGCATTTACGTATTCACCCTTGATGAAAACTTAGCAATAAACAATCGGGAGTCAATATCAAATGTCATATCGTCAGAACCGAAATCTAGTTATCCGTCATGCAATTATCGACAGTTTGTTTATTCTCAGGAGCCTAATTTGGCGTACTAGTTTGGGGTTAACCTTCTTCATCATCTACGCTTCACTTGGCTACGTTTATAGTTGGCCCCTTTACCTGCCAATTGCTATTTTATTAGGGTTTTCTCCTTGGGGTTGGAAGGTACAAGCTAATCGGAAAGAAAAAGCCGAGTCACGAGAACTCAAAAAATTGAGAAACCAACTTGGAGAAGGAATTATCTACACGCGAGTCGAATCAAAAGTAGAGATAAACTACAGGGGAGCCATATTTCTCAAGTCTGTATTTGGTCTATTTGTAAGCGGCTTCTGGAGTGTAGTCTTAGGCTGGAAAGCCATTTGGGATGAAATTGCACAGTTAGTCGATAATATAAAAACTGTAATCAAATTTTTATAAAATATCCTATTTCAACCCAGTAACATTGATAAAGATTGCTGACAGTATAATATGAAAAATTTCGTTCATTATATAAACAACCGCACTAGCTACGCAAAATAACCATAGAAATAATTGCTCAATTCGCTTCACTAGAGCAACAAAAATATGGAAACTATATTCAAAATTATCGACGCTTTACTCTACATTCTTATCTACGGATTTTCGTGTTTGTTCATCCTGGCGTTCGTGTTAGAAATGCAAGTTGCATTTATCAATCATGTGTCGGGTCATCCGCAAACTCAAAAATCAACAGTCGAACTAGAAATCAAGTTAGAAAATAAGTCCGAATCTCAACCAAATCTACTACCAGAAAGCAACATACAACCAGTCAAACCCCTACCAAAATCCAAAAATGTACAATTGCGAAAACTATGCGATAAGGCGGGTATAGACTGGTATTACACAAGTGTTAACCCTAAAACCAATCGTAAAAGACACATGACTATTGCTGAAATGGAAGCCGCACTTTCCACAAATAAAATTAATATTGCAGTCTGAAAATTAGATGCTCCCACGCTGGGGGTATCTAACATTGTACACATTGTCTTTATTTCAACATACCTAATTTAGTATTGCAGCTCACAGCATCAACCCAGTACCCGTACTGCGACACAAGATTTTGCAATCTTGGCTTTGACGCTTCAATCTTAGGCAATATCAGCTTTTGATACATCTTTGGTTGTGCAGTCGTTGTGACAAGCAATTCTTCGCCTACGATGTCAATATGCGACACGAATTGTTCGAGTATCGCACGCGATGCAGCGCTTGAAACTTCAAGAAACTTGTCCCAGACTTTAAGCAGCATTTCATATGATTGCAATTTTTAAGCGTTGTTCAAAGAATGCACAACCTTCGACATAGGCAAGAGTTAGCAAAGCAACTTCATCATCATTACGCGAAGAAGCAATTTTTAGCTGGTGCCGATAAAACTCCTCAAGTTCAAGTAAATCAACAAACGGACGCGGTACACCTTTATATGTGCCACCAGTAGAGATAGCGAAAGCCATCTTGACCTTGGCGATCGCCAAATTCACGTTTCATATGATAAAATGCAATTTCTTTGCTGCTGCCATCAGGATCGGACAAATGCATCCTTAAATAGCGTATATATATCTGTCGGTTATAGCGCTCTCGTTAGATCGATACCGAATACTGCGCCTTCAGCCCATTCAGGCATGTGGCGCTATTCTATAAGTTTCTTTGAACTTATCATCAGCCCACCAAACTCCGTAGTTTCGCTTAAAAGCGTGTTTTAGCCACCTTCTGTAATCACGGCACTGTTTTTCTTGTTCGGGAGACAGCAATTCACCAAAGGGCTTTGTTTGCGACGTTGTATCTGGCAGCACTTTTTCAAACTGATGACCGCATTCAGGACACAGCATAGCAAAAGCGGGTATCATTGCATGACAGTTAGGGCATTCTTTGAGATTCGGTTCTGCGTCAATGTCAGTTTTTCTTGGACATAAACCAATTTTGTATTTCTCAGTCGGGAAGCCCAATCGCTTGAAGTTTTCGCAGAAGTCAACTTGATAGCAATCTTCCTTATCTGGGTGCAGCCTTAGACCTCTACCGGACATTTGTACTAGCAGCGCTCTACTTCGCGTTGGTCGGGCAAGTAATACACACTGAACGCTTGGTTCATCAAAGCCCTCGCAGTTGCCTGTAACAGTAACGGTTCCCCTGCGTCTTACAAAAATATTTTTGCTTTCTGTGGTAACACACCAGACACGCTCAGACTTCCATCCTGACTCAAAATAAGGCTTAGTACCATCAGTTCCCCCAATTATGGTATAATCACTTTTGCGAAGACGGAGCCTAAAAAGTCGCTTGTAATGCGGTTTGTCTGGGTAGATTCGTCCGTTATCAATAGTTGCTTGGTAGCCGCGACAAACAGCGATCGCTTGAATCAATGATAGTAGTTCATAGTTCGTGTTATTGATGACAAAAGTTTTTTTGTTGCCAATGTCCCCTTGCCCATGATCCCCATCGGCTAACCACCATCCATAGATAAAAGCGTCGAACTGTTCCTCCGTAAAACCCCAAAGCAGATTTAATGGTTCTTTTGTAAGATATAACTCTAGGTGGTAAACGCCTAAAATGCGATTACAGCCAAAACCTGTTCCTCAACCAAAGTCCCATCTAATTGAATAATTGCTTGATTTTGTCGCAGGCGGCATTCTTCTTCTTCGGACATCCAATCCACAGCGCTCAATCAAAGCATCTAGGAACTCAACGATCTTCGGGTAAGCCTCCGATTGACTCAAGCAGTAATTGATACCGCCATTGTTCTTTGCTGTCTTCGACCCGTCACCTAGGTAGAAACCAATGAAAATGCACTCATCCAGAGTTAAGTCAGATGGCAGCTTTCGTTTTAGAGCAAGACGTAGTTTGAGTCGCCTCGCTGCTTCAAGCTTTGACTCAGAAAAACTGTAACCACAAACAACACCCGCCTACCCTTAGCTACAGCATGACTCGATGACTTTCGCAGCCACTACTGTTTTCCCCGCACCAGTCGGGGCATACAGCAACACTGATTTAATGCCACTTCGGTAGAATGCGTAGATTTCGGCGATCGCCCGTTTTTGATAGTCCCTCAGTTGTAGCCCAAGCAACATCTTTGACTGTTAATAACACTCCTACAAGTTTTACTCGAAGTTTTCACAATTGCGCCATGTTTTTGATGCTTCAAACCTCACTGGAGAAGCGAAAAAATTTCTTGCTTGGTTTGAAAGGTGAATCAGCTTTGACGGTACAAACACTGAATCTGTGCAATGGGCTACACCTGTGATTGTGCGGAGCGCACTGCCGCAGAGCGGCAATCGCTGCTTGCTGCATTCCATGTCTTTGGAGGTGGTGAGATTCCTGTATAAAGCTCAGTCATCTTAGTTGTGTTGGGCGAGAGGACGCCAAGTTATTACGGTAATATTTATTCAAATAAGTGTTAGGCAAGTTGGAAAATGATTAAGATTTTTCAAGAGAGTGCTACCAGCGTCCCGTTAATTGTTTGTGATATTTGCGGCAAATCTATAGAAAAACCGGGTGATGGGGTTGCTGTCTTCAAAAAACGGACGATGGGTAAAGGTAGGAGTTGCAGCAACTGGGCAAAGCCAAACATCCCACGGTTCTAATGCCTCATCCATCTGGGTAGTGAAGCGATCGCGCTCAGAATGCTGTCATTGACTAAAGTTTGACCTATCTTTAGACTAATTTGATTTTTCTTGTAAATTGTTCACATTAATAGAGTAAGACTGCCTAAGATGGTGTTATTAGCTTTTTAACCTTTATTGTGGAGTTAAGCAAGAAATGAAAAAAAGATTATTATTGCTCAGTAATTCAACAAATTCTGGTGAAGGTTATTTATTTTATGCTCAGCAGCAACTTAATAGATTTTTAGGCAAATCCGTAAACACAATACTTTTTATACCTTTTGCTGGTGTTATTTTAACTGGTGATGATAATTTTGTAAGTGTTACTTCAACTTATAATAAGTATACCGAAAAAGTTGGAAGAGCTTTTAAAGATATAGGCTATGAAATTAATGCTCTTCATGTAGCTGAAAACCCTAATGATTTGATAAAAAAAGCAGAAGCAATAGTAGTTGGAGGTGGAAACACTTTTCATCTTCTTCATCAGTTATATGTAACCGAAGTAATCGAAACTATAAGAGAAAAGATAAACAATGGAACACCTTATATTGGATGGAGTGCAGGTGCGAACATTGCTTGTCCTACATTAAGAACAACTAACGATATGCCAATCATTGAACCTAGAAGTTTTAACGGATTGAATTTGGTTCCTTTTCAAATAAATCCTCATCATCCAGAGCAAGTTCTCTCAAATCATTATGAAGAAACAATAGAAATAAAAATAACAAAAAAAGAAATAGAAACGAGAGAAAGAAGGATTGAAGAATTTTTAGCGGTAAATCCTGATGTTTATGTGGTTGGATTAAGAGAGGGAACCATGTTAAACATTGAAGACTCATCAATAAGATTAATTGGCAATAAAAAAATGCGTTTATTTAAGTTTGGCGAAAAACCAGCTGAGTATGATTCCAATGCCAACCTTGATTTTCTATTAAATTCTATTAAATAAAATATTTCACAGGTAGACAGCAGATAAAGGAAATTGATCGCTGCTCCGCCGGATTAACCGACTCGTCAAGGCAGAACTCAACTATTCTGAATGTGGAATCGACACAGATAAAGCCGTAGTGCTGGCAGGTGCAGGAGGCGTAGCAGGTGCTTCCATTGGCAGAATAGGAATATTTGCAAAAGGTAGTGGCTTTAGCGTTAGCACTGTTCCATTGACTGCTGCTGGTGCTTTAACTGGTCTTGCCTTGTATGAAGTTATAAGAGCAATAACAACTTGGCGGTTCGCCAAATCAACAGGCACTCCCGCAGCAAACAACTGCTCCAAAATTAAATATTAATAATGAAGTGGTTGATGTCGAGTTAGAAGCGCTACGCAAGCAATTGGATCTAATGTAGTCTTCAGTCATTTGTGCGTGTAAGGCAAGTGACATCAACAGCTTAGTAACTAGATGGGTTTCGGAAAGCGCCAATGACTCGATCTAACTCAGCCGCGATCGCGCTTCAATTCCATCTCACACCACCGCTTCCCAACAATTTGTATCTCCTACGGTAGACCATTCTGCGTCTGCCCAATCGGAATCACCACCGCAGGATGTTCAAGCAGTGGGGAGAGAGCGTGTACAGTATTTTCAATTTAAAAATGGGCATACTAAATTCTAGTGGATATCCAAAAAAATCCATCTAATAACCAGTTAGCTAGTAATACTAAGCAGAGCAACACATGAAATTGTACGACAGAGATTATATGATACTCACCTCTAACGAAGAGGCAGAATTCCGCAAAACCTCCGAACAAGAGGAGTTAGAAAAGAAATTCACTGAACTATTTGCACTGCAAGCAGAACTGACTGAACGGGAGTTAGAGTTGAAAACAGCTAAATTGTTGGATGATGAAGGTTTCGCCAACTTCTTCTTGGGCAACCGCAGCTTGGGTTTAGCTGTGCTCAATTCCTGTCAAGGGGCAGAGGTGTCGGAGCAACAAATCTTTGCAGGAATAGCACCCAACCTGGTGCGACGGGGAATACCAGCAGTAGTCGCCATGCAATATCCTATCCTTGACAGCACTGCCAAGCTTTTTGCCGATGAATTCTACCGCACCCTTGCCCTGGGCTACCCCGTAGACGCTGCCATCCAAACAACCCGCAATGCCATTTCTCAGGATATTGGATTAGATAAACGCGACTTTGCTACACCAGTACTCTATATGCGTGCTCCAGACGGAATCATCTTAAATTCATACACGATCTGAGTAACTACTCTAAAATGCATATGTTGATTCCACTTACAGCTATTCTGAATTTAGAGGAGCAGACAATTAACCGAAATGATACAGTAGGGAACTGTTTCCATATAGAAACCGTGTTTCCAAATGGATAGCGCAGTGAAAAAAATCTTAATATTATCAGCTAATCCAAAGGACACAAGCCCCTTGCGATTGGGGGAAGAGGCGCGGGAAATTGAGTCGGCGTTGCAACGAGCCAAAAACCGAGATAAGTTTGAAATTGTCAGCAAGTGGGCTGTACGAGTTGAAGACTTACGTCGTGCGTTATTGGATCGCAAGCCAAATATTGTTCACTTTTGTGGACATGGTGCGGGAACTGAGGGTTTGGCTTTAGAGGATAATTCTGGGGTGACACAACTGGTGAGTAGTGAATCTATTGCAAACCTATTTGAGCTATTTTGCACAACGGTAGAGTGTGTCTTGCTTAACGCCTGCTATAGCGAAGCGCAAGCTCAAGCAATTCGTTGACGCATTTTGTTTTATTCTCTCCTACTTCCGCGCAAAAGCAAGACCTACTGGTTTCCCAGCATCTTTTTGAAAGAAGACAGTTAGTTGCTCTCTCGTCATTTCAACGGGACCTTCACGGTACATTGGATCGGCAACGATATACTTACCCTCTTTAGTCCTTCCAAGAATCGCATTAATATGGCTAACTTTTCCATTGCCCGTTTGTCCATACTACCTTTCTCTTGACGAATAATGTCGTCAGCACCACCACCCGTGAAATCACCAACAATCAGATTGACATCATTCCCGTTCCAAGAATTACTTAAGTTGGTGGGTGAGTTAAATGTGCCATCACCCCTAGAAAAGAACAGTTGCACATCATTGGTACCATCAACCCAATTGCCTTTCTCCTGACGAATAAAGTCAGTTTTGCGATCGCCGTTGAAGTCGCCAAAAACTAGGTTCACTCGCTCCGCATCGAAGCTAGAACCATTGGGCAGCGAAACCGGATTCTTGAATCCCCAAGAACCATTTGAAAGATAAATCTCAGCATCGCGGTTTCCATTCAGCCAACTGCCTCTTTCCTGACGGAAAAGGTCACTAATGCCATCACCATCAAAGTCACCCTGTTTTTTCTTTCTTGCCTGCTCTATCTCAACAACTTGATTGTTCACTGTAATGAATGCTCGGTCGTCTTCGGCTTGCAGCACAATTAGCTCGGCTTCAGTAATTGCTTTCCCCTGAACAATTGCTGCAAAAATCTCTCCTTCATCACCAGGAGCATCCACAGTATTTACTTCAGAGTCAATAAAATGCCCAAACTCTTCTAGCAAGACGTTGGCGATCGCTTTTGGATTAGAAGCATGAAGAGCTACAAAACTATCTGATAAATAAATCTTCCCAGTTAAGGCATCATATGCACCAAAAGCACCATTCAAAACATCATCAGAAAGTACTTTCACCTTTGACAATGCCATAAGATTGTCATTGGAAATTGCTTGTGCTAGAGCAATAGACTTCTCCAAGTTGAAGCTGTCTCCGAAAGGAATCTGCATTCTTTCAGAAAAATCAGGTTTAGAGAAAAAATCTACAAGGCTCTGTTGAGCAATTCCGACAGCAGCATCAACCAACTCGTTAACCTGAAGGGGTTCTAGAAACACAGGGGACAGAGCCAAATTGTTAAAGGGTTTTTGGGTACCTGACAAAGCGGCGACTTTTTCAAGTTGATTGTTATTCACACCCAGACCAGTAACCGAATTATTAGCTAAAAGATGTGTAGAAGAGTTGATGTCTGGAACAACGGAATCAAACATTACTATTAATGCTCCTACAAAAAATACTTGCGAATTGAATAGTCAGTCTAGAGATTTCAGTACGGGATGTAAGTAGCTGTTGCGGTTCAATCAAACTGGTTTCTAGCTCAAATTATTTGTAAATAATGTGGAAGCCCGTAGCTCACTAGTTTTACAGTATTTGAGGACTCCGTACCCTTCATAGGGCATTTCGCCTAATAATTTCTGGGGATATGAAATGTCAATCTAAAGATTAAGAAATTGGTGAAGAGTCAGGAGCGTCATTAAATACTTGCTCAGTAGGAACTCAATGGTTGGTTCCCTTTAATCGATACCTCCTCACGTCATCGCTCCTGAATCCAAGGCTTTGACAAACTCACCATCGTTGCTTAGCGTTGGAATTAAGCTGAAATACTACAGCATCAACGCTATCAGCACATTTAGTTTAAGATCTGAAATTAAACAGGACTCGTACTGACTACAACGCTCCTTAGCTCTAGTACCAAGCTAAATTTGCTCTTTATGCAAGTTATTTGCCCTATGCCAGTTCTGAATCTGCTCTATCTCAAGAGGGAAAGAAAAAATTAGGCGCTACCCTTAATTTCAATCTTTAGGTAGATGAACTTCTTGTTTCTTTTGTCATGTAAAACAAGTAATGGCTATTGTGACTAGTGTCAATCCAGTATCTGTGTACAATCACTGATAAAACGACAAATTTAAGTAGCAGCACGCTCCATGTAAAGCCGATCTGTAACTCAGTAAGTTTGTAAGTATTTAGCTTACAGATCCATTACTTGATGCTGGCTCAAAACCTCAAAAATTTGATTTGCTGGAGCTAGCCCTAGTTCCTTTGGCTCCAGCTTGTGCAATCCACCGCCATACACTCGACCCTCACCCATCAACACTTCACTCTTAATTTCATTGAGCGCCAGCCATACCTTCTTGAACAGTTCTGGCTTCTTTGACAGTACGTCAGCCAAAGCGGGTTTGGGATACAACATCAAGTAGACATTAGTTGCTGTCGCATTGAATGATTCAGGATAAATCGGAAAGGTTTTGCCCGATGGGTATCAACACGTCCCATATAAGTGCAAAGAAATGGTGAGGGGGGTCGGTTTTCCTGCAAGTACCAAGGAGAGCGATGTTTGCATAGATAGCGATCGCTAATTCCATTCTTGACTCCCAGTTGAAGATATTTCCAAAGCGCGGGATACTTCGCTTCTACCTCAGACAAAGGCAAATCGCACTTGAGCAGGAATAGCTGGCGATCTAAAACTGGATTTCCGACGCGCGAGGCTTCAATCTCATCAACTGATAAAAATCGAGGACTGGGTAGAATTGGTTTTAAAAACTCAGTCGGGAGTCGGTGAAGCGAAACTTGCTCTGGTGTCAGCACAAAGAAATTGTTAGCGCCCGTCGCCAAACCGCGTTTGATGGTAAATAAATCCTGAAGCAACACGGGCTTGAACTTGGAACTGAGGCTACCAGACGCTCCTCCAAACCGAGTCCACTTAGCTGTTGAGCGTAAAACATCCACCAAAACCTGCTCTCGAACGAGTGGGGAAGTCAAACTACCGCCGTAGGTAAACTCAACAGTATGATGGGTTGGTGGTAAAGCCTTCTTGAACCAAACTACTGCTGATGACACCAATGCATCTTCAAACTGCACATCTTTTGGATAAAAGCGATGAATACGCAGTAAAGTGACACGATTGAGCAGGTACTCTTTAATTTGCTGTCCATAATTCACATCCATAAATCCACTGGGTATTAGCCATCCCGCAAGAGCATTTTCAGCCATCCATGCATCTGAAATACACAAAAAGTGGCAGTAGAGTCCAGCTAACCCACTTAACTTTATATCAGTTGTCTGCAAAGTTTTATTGTGCAACCGCAGCTTCTCAACTTTGCTCAAGTGATGATGTCGGACATAGGGTGGATTGCAAATGAGCAAATTAGCTAGAGCCTCATTGCTGTTAGGAGGTATAGCCTGGGTAAAGTCAGCGATTTTTAACTTCAGTGGTGTGTTACCCCAAAGTTTAATTGCTTCATCACCATAATATGGATCGAGCTCGTACCCAATTGCTGAAACAATTTGTGACGCAGGAAATACCCGTAACAAAGCAGAGTAGAAGGAACCAGTCCCAAAAGCTGGGTCAAGAAAACGAATTTTGAGGTCAGAAGGTAAAAGTGACTTGGCATATTCTAAAATATCTGTTGCTAAATCAGTTGGTGTGGCAAACTGACCCAGCTTGTTCCGCTCAATTTGAGTTTTGGCTTCATCCAATTGTTTTTGTAATAACGCCCGTCTTTGTTCAATCGCTGTAGTTGCAGTCATACTCCAAATAATGCCAAATCATCAATACGATGCTCCTACACCCAGTCAATCCCCTCCACAGCTTCATAGCCCAAGTAGCCACTGTCAAAATAACCGCAAAGGAACAGAATAAAACGGACATTGTTGCCGTAATTAAGCCTCAATTGAGCAATTTTTACAGCTTCCTCAATGCGATCGTTTATTAGGATTAGTATAATCGCTAGCAGATTTTGCTTCAATTAGTAACGGTAAATCACCAGGGTTGGATTGAAGCGGCATAATGACAATATCAATCGGGATATTAACCTGTTTGCTGCCAGATTGTAAACGCGAAGTTGACATTGAGCCGAGATACGGACGAGAGCGGAAATAGAGACTGGAAATGCTTAACGGCACATTCTCACCACTCGGCACGATAAGCGTCGAGAGTTCTCAATTCTACCCGATCCGATCGCGATCGCCGATGCCCTTAGGGATCATCAGGATGTCAACAACCTCAAGTACGTCTTAATGCATCACTTTTTTCAACAAAATCTTTTAGATTCGACAGCAAGAAATCCCAAACATTGAGCATTTCAAGATACATCTTTTTAGACTTCAAGTTTTTGTGTTCCAGTTTCAGATTAGTTCCATTATCAGCTTCGTGAAGTGTATAACAGATAGTCAAATAGTTTTCTGGCGATCTATCTGTACCGTGATTATCGCTCCAATAGGTGTATTGAAATTTTTCATTAGGCAGTAAGATTTCAATTTTTCCGTAATCTGTGAAATTCTTGTCTCCATTACTTCCTTTAAGGATAATCTCACTGCCTACTTCCCAAGTCGATATCACTTCTTTTAGGGGATAATATTGGACGATTTTGTCTGAAGTCGTTAACGCATCAAATAATATATGCGGCGGTACATCGATCGACAAATCTTTTTCTATTAAAAACGTTGTCACAATTACTCTCCTTTGGTGCTGAATGTCATGCCAGAGATTTTAGAGTAACGTACTGATGAGATAAAAACTCATCTGAATAGGAATCTGGCATGACTGTGAGTATTTTTACTACTCCTCTAGTTTAGATTGTCAAACTATAGTGTTCCCAAGATACTTGAATTTGGAACTCAATATTTTCCATCCGGAATTTCTGTCACGTCCGGTTGGAACTCAATATTTTCCACCCGGAATTTCTGTCACGTCCGGCTGGAATTTAGCATTTTCCATCCGGAATTTCTGTCGCGTCCGGCTGGAATTTAGCATTTTCCATCCGGAATTTCTGTCGCGTCCGGCTGGAATTTAGCATTTTCCACCCGGAATTTCTGTCGCGTCCGGTTGGAATTTAGCGTTTTCCACCCGGAATTTCTGTCGCGTCCGGTTGGAATTCAAAACGTTCCGTCTCACTGATTAAAAAAAATCTGTGTCAAAAATTTCTAAAAATGCTCTATTGCAAATAAAAAAATTCGTCTTTGAAGTCAATTTCAGGTATAGAATTGTGTGTTCAGGCTGTTTAGAAAAGCGATCGCCATCTTTGTGATGACATTATTGTAAACTCTCGCCCATAGAAGAAGAGATTAGGTAAGACAGGGACGCCAATCCATAACCTTTTACATAAATACTGTACGTTCGCTCATTTTTAAAGGAACAGAGGAATTAATGCCTGACTGGGTCAGGAAAAAGAGCAAATACTTAAGGCTTTTCGTAATTTAACTCTTTATTTCCTTCCTGATTTTACCATTTTCATCACGCCTCTGTCCGATCTGCAAAAATACATTCTCTCCTTAATGAAAATGCCTGAGTCCCTTTATCAGCATGAAAGGGTGCAAGGCTATACATAATTACGTCTTACCCTGATAAAATCAGCGCTTCCATTTCAATAAACCTGAGTTCGGCGTAAGAAAAAGTCTGAAAACAAAGCAGGGTAAAGACTGTAGCAACACATACCTAGATTTTGCAATAAGCTAGGTACAGCTTGCGCGGCTGGGCGATAAGCGAAGCTTAACGGCTATACTGCCGTATCGCATAGGTGCATTCGGTTAAGTTGGTAAAATCAAAAAGGTCAAGAAAAAAGAACAGTCGCAATGCCTCCCGAACAAATACAAATGAACCAAGTCGTACCACCAAAAACCTCCAAGTACAAAGTTACGTTACTAGAAATCGTTGCTGTGTTTTTTGGGACTATTTTTTTGGTAATAATTGGTATCACTGGGTTAGCGATTCAATTCACAACCAATGCTTTCAAGCCGCAAAGAGCAGAAGCTATAGCTAGGAGTATTATGAACTATAGTTTTCCACAAGGTTCTCAAGGTGTACTTGGTTTAAATTTAGCAGGCGCACAAATAGCACTCATTACAAGTAACGGTGATAATCCAGATCTACGGCTTTTGGTTGCTAGAGTCGTTATTGATTCGCAAACAGATAAAAGGCAAGTCGAGCAAATTCTTGATAGCACTTTTTTAGGAGATAGAGATAGTTTTCAAGCTGCTACTTCCAGATCGGAACCTAAAAAACTTTGTGGTTCGCCTACCTTAGTCACTGTGGAAGAAGGGGTAACGAAATCGCTAGAGGATAACACAACTCAGCTTACTGTGAGTTATAAAACAAGTGTTGCGATTGGTCAGAACCGCTATTTTGTTATTGTATTGGCTCATGGTGCAGATGGCGTGCAAAAAGCAGAAACTGTTTTTAATTCTCTGAGGTGTAAGTTACCTGAAAGTTAATCTAGTGGAGTACAAACTCGAAGGCATAACCATATCGAACCTGTATAAATTAACAGAGTTTTTCTCAATAAGATATATCAACAACACGGCTAGAGTCAACAGAAGTGCAAAACTTGGAATATTGGAAAGATTTGTTGGAATCTGTGGGGTTGGAAAATATTTCTACTGAAGCGATCGCCGCTTGTTGTACTCTTTAACTTAGGTATAGGGCTGACATCTACAAAAAATGTTTCTACTTCTTTAGAGGGATGCAATTTTGAGCAAACAGATGAATTTTGAATGCTTCAAAGGGCTAAGAATTGCGTTCGCAAAGCGACGACCTTCAAGCTGCATCCCGTTGGCGCAGCGTCTGAGACTGGTGTTGGGAAGGAGTATCGTACAAGCCCTAACTTTTCAGTTAGCTAGTGCGATCGTACTTTGTGCTAATTGTGCTATTGCCCAAATTACACCGGATTCCACTCTCCCGAATAATTCTACTGTCAAATTAGAAGGCAACACCAGAATTATTGAGGGTGGAACGTCAGCCGGAAGCAATCTTTTCCACAGTTTTTCCGAATTCTCTGTCCCTGCTAACAACACGGCTTTTTTTAACAATACCCCAGATATTCAAAATATTATTAGTCGGGTAACAGGTAATTCTATTTCTAATATTGATGGCATAATTCGCAGCTTAGGTACGGCGAATCTGTTTTTGCTCAATCCCAATGGGATCGTATTTGGTGAGAATGCACGGGTTAATATTGGCGGTTCTTTTTTTGCCACAACTGCCAAAAGTATGAAATTTGCCGATGGATGGGAATTTAGTGCCAATCCTCAACCAACACCTTTATTAACTATTAATGTGCCAGTTGGTTTGCAATTTGGGAGCAATGCTGGAAGTGTTTCGATAAGGGGTTCTAGTCTACAGGTAAATCCCGAAAAGAGTTTAGCACTAATTGGCGGCAATGTGAACATCGACGGTGGAAAACTCATAGCTCCTTCAGGACGTGTAGAGTTGGGAGGCGTCTTAGGAGAAAACACCGTTGAACTTTTTCCTATCGGGGATTTCTTTGGTTTAAATTTTCCCCAAGGAGTGCCACAAGCTGATATGTCTCTTACCAATCAAGCTGAAGTGAATGTACTTTCAAGCCGTGGAGGTAGTATATCAGTTAATGCAGCAAACTTAAATATGTCGGGGGAAAGCCAACTGCTAACAGGAATTTCAGGCTTTGGCTCACCCAACACTCAAGCGGGAGATATTAAAATTAATGCCACAGGGATAGTTGCGCTCGCAGGCGGTAGTAAAATTTTTAATGAAGTAGCACAGAATGCTGTGGGTAATAGTGGAAATATTAACATAACCACTGCTTCACTTTCTTTAAGCAATAACTCCTTTTTAGCAGCTAGCACTAAAGGAGAAGGAAACGCTGGCAATGTCACTATTAATACTGGCTCACTTTCCGTTGCTGAAGGCTCTTTTTTTGCAGCTAGCGCCAATGGACAGGGTAATGCTGGGAATATAACTATTAATGCTCGCGATATTGTCTCCTTCTCTAAAGGAAGTCGGGCTTATACCGATGTGACAAC
>NZ_BAACAP010000197.1:0-70611 GCF_045865695.1 Scytonema hankhaensis NUACC26 | reverse complement strand
GGAGGAGCAGCGATGAAGGCGATGATGAAGCAGATTGTTGCAGAAAGCAGTGTGGGGATCATCAACACGCCGAACCAGCCGATGTAGAGGCGGTTTTCGGTGGAGGTAATCCAGTTACAGAACTGCTCCCATACGCTTGCGCTACCGGCGCGTTGTAAGGTTGCTGTCATGATTTTATGATTGCGGTTATTGTTTTATAAATCAGGCTTGTTATGTGCCTGTATTTTTACTTTACATCTATTTACTTAAGTTTATAATCTAATTTCTTTATTAGAAGTAAGTTGAAATATTAGCTTGAGTTATGATTCATGAGTTAGCTTTGGCAGAACGCTGTTGCTTTCCTCATTAAGTGCCAATTAATCTAAGTGATACAGAAGTTTAAGCGGCGCGATCGACACTTATGTAGTTGAGCGCGATGAATTCTGATAATAGGCAACTCAAAGCTATCAATGTTCGTTCTTTAATTAGGAGAAATTTAAGTTACAGCAAATGCTCCCTTCATAAGGGAGCATATTACAGCAGTTTTCAAGTAAATGAACCATACTATGCTCTTGTGATACGGATAGCAGCGCCGTGCATTCGAGGGCAGGCGAGGACGCCCGCCCCACAAATTGTGGTCTATTAACCTGAAAATTGCTGTAATTAATCAAATAAGATGTCGTTATCGCCTAAAAGCTGTAATTGATTCTAACGAATTTCTCAGTGCAGAATTAAACCACCTTCTAAAGTTGCGATCGCCAACGATTTTCTCATAAATTGCCTCATAGCCATCAACCATTTGAGCAACGCTAAACTTATTCTCCACGTGTTCTCGGCATTTCTGGCGATCGAGTTCCAACGCTTTAGGTATCATCGCCGCCATCTCTTCATAACTTTGGCAGACAAAACCCGTCTTTCCATGAGCAATCACTTCCGATACAGAACCCATATTCATTGCAATCACTGGTGTACCAGTTGCCATGGATTCAGCCATCACCAACCCAAAAGGTTCGCACCAAGTGATGGGGAACAGAGTGATTGCTGCATTTCCCAAAAGCTCAGCTTTCTGGTCGTGATTCACCTCACCTAAAAATTCGATTTGCTTACCATCAATGTGGGGAGCAATTTCTTCTTCAAAAAACTTCTTGTCTACAACATCCACTTTACCCGCCATTTTCAAACGCCAGCCCGTTTGCTTGGCGATATTAATAGCGTGTTGCGGTCCTTTTTCTGGCGAGAAGCGTCCTAAAAATGCCAGATAAGATGGTTCTTGAGGTTTGGCAAAAAATGGAAACGCAGAGACGTTGATACCGTTATAAACTGTGCCAACGTAATTTATATTTAACAGACGCTGGGCATCACTGATGCTGATGTATGGTTGCGTGTGGTAACGCCTGAATACTTTGCTGTTGTCGCGAGTGAAGATTCCGTGTAGAGTATGTACTGTCGGTGTTGACACCGTACTAGCCCAAGGTAATGACCAAACTCCTATGTGGGAGTGGATAATATCGAATTCAGCAGCGTGTTCGTAAGCTTGGCTAGCGTGCAGGATATCATACATTACGGGTTCTTTAATACTTGTATCCAAGCGCAATGCATGAGGACTACCCGCTTCTAGACGAGCGAGGGTCTTAGAATCGCCAGAAGCAAACAATGTGACATCGTGACCTCTACGTACCAATTCATCAGTCAAACGACTCACAACTAACTCAGTACCTCCATAGGTGGTAGGAGGAACTTGTTCCCATAAAGGCGCGATTTGTGCAATTTTCATAATGATTATGGTTCACCAGTTACAAGCTCATGAGTTTGAGCTATTTCCAGACAAAGATCGAAAATCTTCTACCGGTATCTGCAACCAACTGTCACCCAACTAGTAGTTAACTACCAAGTCGTAGCGCATTGTCGAACCGAGAAACTCATCTCCACGTGAGTGTTGTACATTTACTAATATCTATGCTAAAGCTAGATTTAAGTGAAGACATCTATCTTAAGGCAGCTTTTTTGTAAAGTTTTGTTGACAAAGTTGTTACTTGGCGTGAGTTTTGTTCTTAATTAAATTTTAGTTTTTCAGTAGCAATACAAATCCTTTAAATTAAAACAAATCATTAATATTGGGATTATTTGTTGTGACTAACGATGATACCTTAAGCATTATTGAATTGCTGTTGCAAGAGTCACATGAAACTATGAAAACTGGATACTACCATATAGAGTCTATCAACAAATGGCATCTCGACCATCAAATTGATGCCGAAGCTGCATATCAGTATTGGGAAACTCGCAAAGAGTAGCACATAAAATACAAGTCAGTGAATAGATTATGTAGGTAAATAAACACATGACATCTCAAAATATGTTTAAGAAAAAGCATTACGCTTAACATCTACTCTCAACACAAAATTTTATGATTGCTTGGTAGCTTAGGAACTTCCATATAAAAAAATAAAAATAAATTCCTAAGTTTCACTTCTGCTCGAGCATTCATAATAAAGGAGAAAGGCAGAGATGGAAGTAAAACTGCTCCTCACACCGATACAATTGGCTGAAATTTTACTTCAGAAATCAACCGTCATTATTGATACCCGCCCTTCACAAGAATATGCTGTTTCTCACATTCCCGGTGCAGTCAATATCAATGAAATTTTCACCTATTTGGCGTCTTCTACATCATTCGGCTTATCTAGCTTGCAGTCGGACTTTGCAGATCTGTTTGGTGCAGCTGGAATTTCAGGTACGGAACAAATTGTTATTTATGAAGATGCCATGAACTCAGGTTATGGTCAATCTTGCCGGGGTTACTTTTTACTGAAATATCTAGGCTGTTCTCATGTATCCATTTTACATGGTGGCTATAAGGCATGGTTAGCAGCGCAAATGCCAACCACGACGGAAATTCCTCATCAGGAACGCAAAATTTTCTCTCTCAACATAAATTCTTCCATCTTGGTCACCACAGAACAAATGTTGCAAGCTCTTGACAATCCAGAAATCATTAAGCTAGATGTCAGAGATTACGATGAGTGGATCGGAGCAAGTTCCTCTCCTTATGGAGTCGATTTTTGCCCCCGCAAAGGTAGGATTCCTGGCTCAGTTTGGATTGAGTGGTATCGAATGATGATACCCAATTCTGAAATTTCTATGTTCCGCCCTGTTGAAGAAATCCTTGAAATTTGTCAGTCTGTGGGTATTACACCAGAGTCAACGGTTTACGTTTACTGTTTCAAAGGGTCTAGAGCTGCTAATACCCTCATTGCCCTTAAAGAAGCAGGCATCAAAGATGTCAGGAATTATTTTAGCTCTTGGAACGAGTGGTCTCGCGATTTCTCTTTGCCTATTGACGCACTGTTTTTACCTTGATATGCGGTTGTAGGCATTGTAAAAGTGCTAAAATTTCTAACATGGGTTTTTGTAGCTTTCTGAGTTGTCGTTGTGGTAGACAACAACTCTACTACGAAAGCCCTCTTGATTTTTCAGGTCTTCTCACTTCACGAGGACTTGTCATATTCCTTAACCTCACTTCACTACCACCATCTCTCTTCACAATTGGCAAAGGTATTGAGAGGAGGAAAACCGTTTGCCTACGAGTGTCCTCCTCTTGAAAACCTCAACCAATAAATGTGCAAAATACACAGCACATTAGCTTAAGGTAAACACACCAGTCTTCTCAATCACGACTTGCATACTCATAAGCACCTATATCAGTACCAGCACCTTGAGGTCGTTGTACACCATCCTTATCGCGCTGTGCATACTGACCAATTGCTGAAGAACCAGTATCAATTGCTGGCGATGCAGATGTAAGATGGAAATCATTGCCACTTGAGTTGACAAATCCAGCTGATTGAACCTTGGTGTTGTTGTTAGCGCTCAGGTTATCAATTCCAGTTCCACCTTCATAGAGGTTCTCATACTTGTTCGAGAACAAGTTATTGTCCAAAGTCAGATTGCCCGCATCTTCAATCAACCCATTCCGGTAGGTACTATCGGTAAAGATATTGTTGCGAATCACAATGTCAGTGGGTTTATAACCGCCAGCCACATAACTTGAGCCATCGACTTCAATGGCTTCAACATTCTTAACAACGGTATTGTTGACAATCTCAACGTCACGAACATTACTGATAACGCCAATTCCTCGACCAGAATTCACTCCTTGTAGTCCATTGCCATAAATAAGGTTGTTGTAGACTCGAATATCAGAGACATCCCCTTGATTAGGTACTTCATCTGCAATGACAATTCCATCACCAACGTTGTCAGTGATTACATTGTTGTAGACGTCAACATTAAACGTATCAGAACTGAAACCATCTACGTAGATCGCAGGACCACCTTGATAGCCCTGATTTGTACCAGAAATCGAGGCTTGACCAGTTACATAGTTGTCATGGACGGAGCCATTGCGAGAACCAGTTTTGATGTCGATACCTTCGCGTGTACCATCTTTAACGGTATTATTAGCTACCTCGAAACCATCCACACCCCAAATGCTTAACGACTCTTGCGTCTTAAGGGGATCATCGCTCCCATCGCCCCTACTACCTTGCCATCTTGCATTGGCTTTTTCAACAGTGTTGTTGAGCACCTTAATATTTTTACTGGTAACCTGCTCTTCTCCACCGCCAAAGTAACTATCAGGCATGGCAATGATACCTGAGGAACCAGTGTTGTAGGTATGGTTGTTTTGAATAGTTATATTGTTGGCATCACGCACAGAGATTCCAGCCCAAGATGTGTCTTCAATGCGGAAACCATCAATAACCCAATTACCTTTACCCACTGACTGAATAACTCCTTCTCGGAAACCTCCATTGACGGGGTCAGGGTCACGCAGTGTGACATCACCATTGGCTTTGAGTGTGATATCACCTAATTCAGAGTTACCAGATTTACCAAGGGTAACTAGCTCACTGTAAGTACCTGGTTGAACCAAAATAGTGTCACCTGCCTCGACAGCAGAGTTCTCTCCAACTGCGTAGTTAACGCTTTTCCAAGGTTTATCACTTGTACCTGGATTGTCATCACTACCATCTGGTGAAACATAGTACACAGTACCAGAGTTACTGGCTGTTGGCGTTGAAGAAGATATGGATTCTGTCGGTGCAGAATTAGACGATGGAGACGTTCCACTAGAATTACTGGAGTCCTGAGTCAACTGACTTACATTAGAGTCACCGACGAGTGTATCTTGTCCTCCTGTCAAAGGGTCTTTATTACTACCATCATAGAGATTGTCATTGCCATTGTTAACGAGGCTTCGATCGTTATTAGACAGACCGGGCAAGGTACTGCTTCCATTGTTACCATCAATCTGGTTCCCACTAAAACCGTTATTGGTCCAAGAATCAATGGTCTCC
The DNA here is from genome assembly GCF_045865695.1 of Scytonema hankhaensis NUACC26. Lineage (NCBI taxonomy): Bacteria > Bacillati > Cyanobacteriota > Cyanophyceae > Nostocales > Scytonemataceae > Scytonema > Scytonema hankhaensis. The sequence goes on along the minus strand of NZ_BAACAP010000197.1, from coordinate 65,272 downwards.
TGTACACCTTTGGAAATCCCACTACCTTGTCCATTCATATTTAGAGTGGGATTTTGAGGATTGCTGGGATTAGTGATGACATCGGGGTATGAAGCCAAGACATTATTTTGAAGTACCTGAGATTGAGAATTTGTAAAGCTCATGATTTTGCCTCCATCAAGTTCTTCGTTAACCTTGTAACTGGAGATGACCCGAAGAAAGGCAGGACCCTGAATATTACAGCAACTGAGTTAAGCCCTAAAACTTTGTAGAGACTTCGTGGTTACTAGAGGAGTGCACGTTAAATCTCAACTTTCAACAGCAGACAAAATGCCTCTGTTGTTGAAGCTTTTCACAGTTAGGTAATTATCCGGCAAGACTTAGGTAAATGCTTCAATAGTTTCAGGCTTAGCCATTGCTTGTTAAGTTTATTGAGATGTTCGACCTAAGCACCCTTGAAGCTTGGGATGAATTTTTTTTCCTTGTACATTATATCAAGACTGAGGCAACAGTCAAGCAACAAGCGTGATTTTTTCTGCTACCCACCATCAAAGACAATGTGATTGACACTCCCCGGCATTAATGCACGGGGATTCTAAAAGAGAGGGCTTTCGGACTTCCGTAAAAGTTTTGTAAAATCTATTGCTCGTGTATGAAAGCTAGACGTTTGCGTTGTATTATCCAGTTTCTACAAACTTGTGTAGCAAGTTGTATCTCTTTGTCAGTTAAAAGTTCATCAGATTTTCCAGACACTAAAATCCTGGCGACTTCTGCTGCCTTATGATATTCCACACCACGTTTGACTAGTTCTGTATGGAAAAATTCTTCTTTCACGCGAGGCGGAGCCTCTAGGAATGCATTCCTAGCCAGAGGCTAGGAACGAGAGTCAAGAGAGTTGCGGATGAGGGGTGGCATCTCTCATTGACTAGCTGTATCCTTCAAGAAGTCGGGGATATAACTGAGTGTTCGACAAAGGGCATATAAGGGAGAATAAATGGTAGTAGTCTATGGGTACAAGACACGTCAACTACCATCCATCTTGACAATTGTATGACTTACTGTATCAATCCCAGATGTAGAAATCCTTATAACCCTGATGGTAGGCTGTTTTGCTGTGCCTGTGGTTCGGAATTACTTTTAGAAGGTCGCTACCGAGTCGTTGAAGTTCTGGAAAAACGACCGTATACAGCAGTTTATGAAGTTTTAGAGAAGGGAAGAATTAAAATTCTCAAAGTTCTAGAACAGCCACGTGACAAATTGGTGGAGTTATTTGAGAAAGAAGCAAAAGTTTTACAATCCATCGATCGCCCTGGCATTCCTAAAGGATACAGCTACTTTCAATTCAAAGCAAAAGATAGTACAAGTTTATTCCCTTGCTTTGTGATGGAGAAAATCGAGGGCTTAAATTTACAAGAGTATATACAACAAAGAGAAACCCGTCCTATTCAGGAAGCATTGGCAGTTGAGTGGTTGTTTAAGTTGGTCAATATCATAGATATAATCCATGAGAAAAGGCTGTTTCATCGAGATATTAAACCATCCAATATTATGTTAAGGTCTGATGGAGAACTCGTATTGATAGACTTTGGTGCAGTGAGAGAAATAACTGATACTTACTCTGAAGCTTTAGCTAAAGAAGAGGTCACAACAATTTCTTCTCAAGGATACACTGCACCAGAACAATGTCAAGGTCAAGCCGTCCCTCAATCAGATTTTTTTTCTTTAGGTCGTACATTTGTTTATTTGCTGACGGGTAAAGAACCTTACGAGCTTCCTCCCGATCCTAAAGATAGGGAAAGAAAAATTTGGCGTAATAACGTACAGATTTCTGAGGCTCTGGCAAATTTTATTGATGATTTGATCGAACCATTGCCTAACAAGCGCCCGCAAAATACAAAAATCATTTTACAAAGATTAATAGAACTCCAAAAAAGTTACGGACTTCAGTTGGAAGAACGAGGTGAAATCAACATTGGATATCAAAAAATAGAAATTTCAAAAAATGTCTTATCTGAACCAACATACGTTCAATCTACATATTATGAAAATCATGGCTGCGAAGGCGATTATAATTTAAACCTTGTTGATACTTTAGTAAACTCTCAACTAAGAGAAGACTGTCATGCGACGAATAATGATACTCCGAAAAAATTCCCAGCAAAAAGGCTGTTAATAGGTATATCTGTACTTGCTGCTGTTTTAGTCGGGGGAATTGCTTTATCTTTTGTCAATCGAGTGGATGGTTGTTCCAAGAGTACTTTTAGCAAATTCGCAACCGATGATAACATAAGTTGCGGAGAGCAAATTATTATTACTCAAAGCATCAATATGGAAAAAGAAGAAGGGGTGAAAGCATTTGCAGCAGGAAAGTATGAAGTTGCGCTCGCTCTTTTAGAGGAGTCATGGAAAAAGAATTCCGATCCCGAAACCTTAATCTACTTAAATAATGCTCGGATTTCTCAACAAGCCCCAAAAAGTTATACGTTTGCTGTTGTTGTTCCTATGACAAACAATAACGATAGTATCAATGTTAGTAAAGAAATGTTGCGGGGAATTGCTCAAGCTCAAGATGAATTTAATAAAAGTCCCAATAACAACTACAAAATTAAAATTCTCATAGCCACTGACAGCAATAACCCTTACCAAGCTAAGAAAATAGCAGAAGCTTTAGTAAAAAAACGAGATGTTCTAGGCGTTGTTGGTCATTTTACTAGCGATACCACTATTAGTGCTGTCGATATCTACCAACAGCATAAGTTACCACTGATATCTTCTACCGCTACCTCAAAAGATTTATCAACTGTGTGTCGTCAATCCCAATGTTATTTTCGCCGCATAGCGTACACTGACAGGGATATTGCTCAAAATTTAGCAAGCTATATGCTTACAAACGCTAAAAAACGAAAAGCAGCCGTCTTTTTTAATGAAACAAGCAACTACAGTCTTTCGATGCGAGACACATTAGAAAGGAGCTTTACTGCAGGTGGAGGGAAAATTGTTAAAGAGTTTGATTTGTCTGCACCAAACTTTAATTCCAGTCAAGCTATGAGTGAAGTCCAAACATCAAGTGCTGACGTACTGGTTATACTTCCCAATAATGATGGTTTGATCTCTGAGACTGTGTTTCGCTTGATTCGTGCCAATCGATTACGTTACCCAATTGTAGGCGGAGATAGTCTTTTCATGCCTAATATCTTAGAAGGGGCTGGCGATAATGTAGAGGGAATGGTGGTAGGGATACCCTGGCATTACTTGAGCAGCCCTAACCAACAATATACGCGAGCTGCTATTAAATTATGGGGGGAACCAGTCAATTGGCGTACAGCACTGTCTTATGATGCAACTCGCGTGTTTGTAGCTGCTACTGAAAAGCTTTCGTTTGTCAGTCGCGAGAGTTTGGAACAAACAATGGCAGAGCGGAATTTTACAGCAACAGGTGCTACAGGAGAAATTTCGTTTCTCAATAATGGCGATCGCAAAGAACAAAATATTCAACAATTAGTTACAGTCAAACCTCATCCAAGTACGGGACAATTACAATTTGTGCCTCTCAAATAGGTTAAATGTCATTTATCATTCGTCATTGGTCGTTTGTATAGATTCTAGCAATTTTTGCCATTTGTCTGGTGCCTGCTACTTAAACTGTTTCTATATTCAGTGCAAAATTTTTACTATCCTCCTTTCAGCAATTTTTGTAAAGTTTCTGGTAATTTTGTGACTTCTCGTAACAAATCTTCAGGACTAAAGCCAAAAACTGTCAAGATGACGACAATGAGAAACAGAGCGATCGCAGTACTAATAACTGTTTTAAATACACTAAATAATGCCCTGAAAACCAACAAAGCTACAACTAAGGCAGCAATCAGAATAATTAAAGATGACATATTTTTCTTTTAGCCCAGGTTTATAATATTCCTACAGAAATAGCAATATTGTATCCGATGCAGATCCAAAATCTTAATAAATATTTTATCTTTAAAAGTCAGTAAGCGATCGTTTGATCGGACCCATATTTGTTAGTCTTTATAAAGAAAGTTTTTTGTTTTTTTGCTGTAGCCAGCCTAAACGATTCTATAAAAAATTTTAAGTACTGTAGGGTGGGCATTGCCCACTAGAAAGTCTCTTGGCTGGCAATGCTCACCCTAGATAGATTTTGCCAATAAAATAGAATTGCTATATTTGTGTAACAATGTAAAGAAGCAACTAATGTCAAATAAAACTGATTGCGAGCGTAAATCTAGTACTAAAATTTTAGATGCAACTTTACGTGAAGGCGAACAACAAGCAGGAGTTCGTTTTAGCAGTCAAGAAAAAATCAAAATTCTTCATCTTTTAGAAGAATTTCAAATAGATTGTGTAGAAGTAGGTCATCCAGGAATTTCAGCAGAAGATGAACAGATTTGTTTAGAAGTTGCTCGATCAGCCCGTTCTACACAAATTTTGATGCATGCTAGAGCCAACGTTGAAGAAATACAAGCTGCTAAACGAGCCAACGCTGATTGGGTAGGAATTTGGGCTTCAGTTAATCATTTAGCAACGGAAACTAAATTTGTGAACCGCAACAAAGAATATATTAGCCAAAAAATACAAGTTGCGATCGCCGAAGCCAAAAAATTAGGTTTAAAAGTACGCTTTACAATTGAGGATGCATCTCGAACGGTTTGGGATGACATTGAATGGATAACTGAGATTGCACTGATAGCGGGAGCAGAACGTATCAGTTTAGCCGATACAGTTGGTATTTTGGAACCATTGACTTGTGATGCACTCGTATCGCGATTTGTCAACAGTTTTTGTTGCGAACTTGAAATGCATTTACACAATGACTTTGGTTTAGCCGTAGCAAATGCACTTGTCGCTATTGATGCTGGAGCCTCCGTTATCGATACATCTATTTTAGGAATTGGGGAAAGAACGGGTATCACAGATTTACTTCAACTAGCGGTTATTCTTCACCAAAAGAGAGGAGAAAACCGCTTTCCCCTAGAACAAATTCCTCAATTAGCCCATGCTATACAACTAGCAACCGGCTATCAACCAGACGAACTCAGACCAGTGGTTGGGAAAAACGCCTTTACTCACACCTCAAAGTACCACGTGCAAGCTGTAGAGCGTAACCCCAATTCCTATGAAGCGTATCCACCTGAATTAGTGGGTCGAGTCCGAAGAATTGAACAGCAACGTCCACCAGTTGATGAGCATACAGTTAGCTTAAAAAATCTTCTGCTCTAAACGCTCAAAATCTCGCTGCACTTCAACCCACAAAGTTTTGTTGTTGGGATCGGTCTTCAGAGCTTTCTTAAGATAAATTTTAGCTTTTAAAGGCTGATTGTCTGCGATGAGCGATCGCCCCCATAGTTGATATGCAATAGCCTGCCATTGACGAACTTCCGCATCATCAGGGAGACGCTGTGCTAATGCTTCCGCCAAAGCAGTTGCTTGTGGGAAGCGCTTTTGCTTCAAGAACTGTTGCAATTGCTCGTAAGTACGCCACTTCAACCGCCTTTCTATTTCTATAACACTGGGCGGTTTTGGTTTTGGTTTTTCCTTCTTTGGAGGTTCCGGGCGCGGCGAAGTTTCCTGACGTTCAACTGTTTGTGACTGAGTTACCTGTCGGAACGTGTTTTCTTGAGGGACAACCTGCAACAAAAGTTTATATGCCTCAGTGACGGCAATAAACTTTTCTTTCGCTCTTGTGTCGTCTGGGTTGATATCAGGATGATACTGCTGTGCCAAGCGACGATACGACAATTTGATGTCGGAAAAAGAGGCTCCCGACCTCAAACCTAATAAACGGTAACAATCTCCTAGATCCATCTGAGCTATCAGCGTGAGACGAATATCAGCTATTAGCTTAAAGCCAAAGCGTGAAGTTTTTATGATGATAATGACTCAACTTTGGGTTTAAAGTCCACAATTTACATTTTTTTGGGGATTGGGGATTGGCGAAAAGGGGATTGGCGATTGGAGTGCGCTTACTTATGCTTGTCCTTTTCCTAGTTCCTATTCCCCATTGCCCCTCAACAAGGAGGGAACCGCGAGTTCCCCAGTCCCTAATCCCCAACACCTACCTTTCTTCAATCACGCGGTCAATTAAACCGTACTCCTTCGCCTCTTGAGCGGACATCCAGTAGTCGCGGTCAGTATCTTTTTGAATTTTCTCTATAGGTTGACCTGTGCGAGATGCTAACATTTCATTGAGTTGCTGCCGCATTCTTAAAATTTGCTTAGCTTCAATTTCAATATCAGTCGCTTGACCCTGAGCACCGCCAAGAGGTTGGTGAATGAGAATTCGAGTATTGGGCAAAGCCAAACGTTTGCCCTTGGTTCCTGCTGCTAGGAGGAACGATCCCATGGAAGCTGCCATACCTACGCAAATTGTGACAACATTCGCTTTGATATGCTGCATTGTGTCATAGATAGCAAGCCCTGCTGTCACCGAACCACCAGGGGAGTTGATGTAAATACTAATGTCCTTGGTTGGATCGTCAGAATCCATATAAAGTAGTCTAGCGATGATGGCATTTGCCATACCATCGGTGACCTCTCCACTCAGGAAAACGATTCGTTCCAAAGCAAGACGTTCGTAAATATTAATCCACTGGGTATAAGGTTCCCCAGGAAAACGATAAGGGACTCTAGGAACACCAATTGGCATAATAGTTCAAAATTCTTGTATTCAAAGTTTAAGCTAGAAAAAAAACCGCGATAAGCCGGAGGCTTAACGGCCAAAACCGTATCGCAACTGACCTATTAAGATTTAACAGGGAGAGCAGCCGCTACAACTTGAGGAAGTTCTTTTGCACTTTCTAATACCCGGTCAATCAAGCCATATTCTTTGGCTTCTTGAGGTGACATATAGTACATACGATCCATATCTTTAGAGATTTTCTCTGGAGGTTGTCCGGTGTTCCGAGAAAAAATTGACAGGATCATTTGCTTGTTTGTTAGCACCTCTTGTGCTTGAATTTGAATGTCTGTTGCTTGACCGTAGCCAGTGCGACGTTTTGCCTGGTGCAACACAATCGACGCATTGGGGAGACTTGCACGGTAACCCTTAGTTCCTGCAGATAGAATCATAGCTGCCGTACCCATTGCCTGACCAATACAAATGGTATTGACTGGTGGCTTAATATAGTTCAGGGTATCGCAAATAGCAAATGCTTCCGTTTCAGCACCAATTGCATCTCCGGTGTACCAAGAAGTACCAGTAGAGTTGATGTAAATGTAAATTGGCTTTTCCGGATCGTCGTACTGTAGGTAGAGAAGCTGAGCAATGATCAGTTCTGTTACGTCTACTCCCAGTTGCTGTTTATACTCATCCGGTGAAACCAAAGGCAGTCCCAAGTAAATGATTCGTTCCTTCAGCATAAGAGAAGGTAGATCGGGTGGCGGAGACCGGTAGAAGCTATCGCCATAATATGGGGCTTGAACAGCCTTGATGGGTGAGGTTTCCATAGCAACTGTTGCTCAATTAATTCCGTTAACTGTACTACATCCTAACGCGATGCCAGCTCTATTGGGGGTGTGGATTTCTCTCTAGGGGATTGGGGACAAGGGGGACAAGGGGGACAAGGGGGACAAGGTAGACATGGGAAAAGTACTAATAACTTAATCCTTAATTCCCAATCGCCAGTCCCCAGTCCCCAATAACTTATGAAGTGATTGTTAAAGTTCTTATCACAAAGATTTTCCGAAGAACAGAAATGGCGGTTTGAAGTTATCTATAAATAAGTATAGCCCGTGTGAAACTTTGGGGGATTGTCACTGACCCCCGAATTCTATTCGGGGGCTTGCATTCTTGGAGGTTCACCGACTCCTAAATGCGAGACTAAAACAGCGTCTAGACGCCAGCCATACAGCTGGGACAAAAAACTGAACAACTTGTGCGGTGGTACGCTAAAGTACGACTTTTGGATGCTTCCCTAGTCTAAGTCCTCTACAGTTGTCAGTGTCGAAGGGATATATATACCTAGCGATAGGATTTATCGTAAATGTTTGTACCAGTAGTTGACAAAAATAATTGTCCTTTAATGCCAACAACACCCGGTAGGGCGAGACGTTGGATTAAATCGGGAAAAGCTACACCATTCTTCAAAAAAGGAGTCTTTTGTGTTCGATTAAACCAAGAACCATCGAATAGAAACACGCAACCAATAGCGGTAGGAGTAGATCCAGGGAGTAAGCGTGAAGGTTACACAGTAAAGTCCCAAGCTCATACTTACTTAAATATCCAAACTCATGCTGTTGATTGGGTACAAGACCGTGTAGAAGTTCGGCGCAATATGCGACGTGCTAGAAGATATCGTCATACTCCTTGTCGCCAAAATCGTAAAAACCGACTGGTTATCAAACAGAAATTACCACCATCAACACGCAGTAGATGGCAGTGGAAATTACGGATTTGTAAATGGCTGACCTCAATGTTTCCAGTTTCTACCTTTGTAGTTGAAGACATCAAAGCCAAAACTTGGAAAAAAGCACACAAGTGGAACTCAATGTTTAGCCCTTTGGAAGTTGGCAAAAAGTGGTTTTACTCAGAACTAGAGCGATTAGCTAATCTAGAAATCAGAACAGGCAATGAAACTTACGAAATGCGGCAAGAATTAGGACTGAAGAAATCTAAAAACAAACTATCTAACAAATTTGATGCTCATTGCGTTGATTCTTGGGTGCTTGCTAACTGGTTTGTTGGCGGTGAGACAGTACTGTGGGAGGGTTTCCCTCAAAGTACTGCGACCTTGAAGGGACATACCAACCCTGACAACACCGCATTAATCGAGGTTGTTCCTTTGGAATTTCATCGCCGTCAACTACACAGATTACAACATCAATCGGGACACATCAGACCTCGCTATGGTGGAACAATCAGCGATGGTTTAAAACGTGGCTCGCTGGTTAAGCATCCTAAATACGGATTCTGTTATGTAGGCGGTTGGCAAGAATCACCTACCACAAAAGACCCCAATAGAAAAACAATTAGCTTGCACAGTCTCAGCACTGGTAAGCGATTAACTCAAAATGCACTATCCAAAGATTGTAAGTTTTGTACTTATAGCTCTTGGAGAATCACTGCCGTCAAAACGGCTTGACTCGGTTTTCCTGCGCGTTCCTTAAGTACGCAGTTTCCCACCTCGTAGGAGTTTTTAGATGAAGGTTAGCTTGCAGCCAGCTCTCAATGATGGCAATTTAGATGCAAATCAATCTAACAGTCAACGTCAGTTGGCAATTTCCATTTCTGCAAAGCCGGAAATGATGGATCGGAACGTCCCTCTCAATCTATGCCTCATTCTCGACCATAGTGGTTCTATGAGTGGACGACCACTGGAAATTGTCAAAAAAGCAGCAATCCGCTTGGTTGACAGACTCAGCCCTGGCGATCGCCTCAGTGTTGTTGTGTTCGATCACCGCGCCAAAGTTCTGGTTTCCAATCAATTGCTGGAAAATCCAGAACGCATTAAGCAACAAATTAACCGTCTTGCTGCTGATGGCGGAACTGCAATTGATGAGGGATTGCGTTTGGGTATAGAGGAACTGGCAAAAGGAAAAAAAGAAACTATTTCCCAAGCCTTCTTATTGACTGACGGTGAAAACGAACACGGTGACAACAACCGTTGTTTAAAATTTGCCCAATTGGCTGCTGGCTATAGTTTAACTTTGAATACCTTGGGGTTCGGTGACAATTGGAACCAAGATGTTCTGGAAAAAATTGCTGATGCTGGTGGTGGAACTTTATCTTACGTTCAGCAACCAGAACAGGTGGTGGATGAGTTTGGTCGTTTGTTTACCCGCATTCAAACTGTGGGATTGACCAATGCTTACTTACTTTTTTCACTCGTACCTCATGTGCGCTTAGCAGAACTAAAACCTGTCGCCCAAGTCGCCCCAGACACAATTGAATTACCAGTACAACTGGAAATGGATGGACGGTTCTCCGTTCGTTTGGGCGATTTAATGAAGGATGCAGAACGTGTTGTGCTAGCAAATATTTATTTGGGACAGTTACCAGAAGGTAGGCAAACCATCGCCAAAGTTCAGGTTCGCTACGACGATCCCGCTCAAGATAAGACAGGATTACTTTCAGAAACAATTCCTGTTGAGGCAAATGTTATTCGTTCCTACCAACCTGCTGGTGATACTCAAGTGCAGCAGCATATTTTGGCACTTGCTAAATATCGACAAACACAACTTGCTGAAGCAAAATTGCAACAGGGCGATCGCGCTGGTGCTGCTACAATGCTGCAAACTGCCGCTAAAACTGCTCTACAAATGGGAGATACTGGCGCGGCGACTGTCCTACAAACTTCTGCTACTCGCCTGCAAGCAGGAGAAGAGTTATCGGAGAGCGATCGTAAGAAAACCCGGATTGTTTCCAAAACTGTTTTGCAAGATTCTTAGTTGGTAGATGGCGGTATCTGCAATTCATCTTTCACCTCGTTCCCAGGCTGCGCCTGGGAATGCCGTCCTAGGAAGCTCCGCCTCCCGTATTCAGCAAAAACTAGCTCCGCAGAGCCTCAGAGATTACATTCCCAGGTAGAACCACCGAAACGAGAAAACGAGAAAAAACTTGGGAACGAGAAAAAACACAGCATCCAGTCTCGATCGCGAAAATCCCTCTTCCCTAACCCCTAGCACCTAACTCCTGACCCCTAGCCGATCGCTAGCTTAGAAGTTTTTGTGTTAGTAAACTACCTATAGCTACAGCAATCAACCCACCAATAACACCAGGCTCTGGTACAGCCCTTATGAAGGGATGAACATCACTGGTGTGACAGGTTGAACTCAGGCAATTTCTACACTGATAGAATTAGGGGCAATTGACTAAGGTGATTTCCAGAAATTTAATTACCGGGGAATCGGTAAGCTGTCGTAGGGGCGCAAGGCATTGCGTCCCTACAGAGGTAAAATCTTTCTCGGAAATTGACTAAACTTGGAAAAAATTATGAAAACAACTGGAATTCATCATGTAGCCATTATTTGTTCTGATTACGAACGCTCAAAAAAGTTTTATGTAGAAGTTTTAGGGTTTTCTATTATTAAAGAAACCTACCGCGCTCACAGAAATTCTTATAAATTAGATTTACGAGTGGGAGAAAATCAACAAATAGAACTATTTTCTTTTCCATCGCCTCCCAAAAGAGTCAGTAGCCCTGAAGCTTGTGGTTTAAGACATTTAGCTTTTCAAGTAGATAGTATTGAGCAAGCCGTTAGTTATTTAGAATCACAAGGAATAGAAGTAGAAGATATCAGAATTGATGAAATAACAGGGAAAAAGTTTACATTTTTCAAAGATCCAGACGATTTACCCCTTGAAATTTATGAAAATTGATGTGGTTAAGCTACCATTTGCTAACTACCTTTAAGAGGATGTTTGAAAAGTCATGATTGATGTATCAAATATTTTTTACCCCACCCTAGCGCTCCCCTTTCCAAGGGGAGGGAACCGGAAATAGCCCTCCCTTTGGAAAGGGGAGGGAACCGAAAATTCAATTTCCCCCCTTTATAAGAGGGGATTAAGGGGGGTAATGCGATTAAAATCACAACTAACCACTTTTCAAACAACCTTTAACTGCATATTGGATGAGGGTGACTGCAGATGTTAACGATTTCCGATTACTGCATTGTGACTCAACTGTATGAAAGCGCCAATTCTCTGATTTATCGTGGTTACCGAGTATCAGATAAGCAACCTGTTGTGCTGAAAATGCTCAAAGATGCCTATCCAATTCCAGAGCGCATTGCTTGGTTTAAAAGAGAATATAAGGTCACCCGCGACCTCCTGACAATACCAGGAGTGGTGGATGCTTACACTCTGATACGCGACCAAGAACGCCTGATTATGGTTTTAGAAGATTTTGGGGGCGACTCCTTAACTTTGTTGGGAATTGCGGGTCAACTGGAGTTATCTGCGTTTCTGAAGTTGGCGATCGCGATCGCTAAAATTTTAGGTCAAATTCATGCTGCCAATATTATCCACAAAGACATTAATCCCAGCAATATTGTTCTCAATCCAACCATTGGGAAAGTCAAAATTATTGACTTTGGAATTTCAACCGTACTTTCACAGGAAAACCCCACCTTTAGCAATCCTAACATCTTAGAAGGCACACTCGCTTATATCTCCCCGGAACAGACAGGAAGGATGAATCGTGCGATTGACTATCGCACCGATTTTTACTCTTTAGGTGCTACCTTCTATGAATTACTGACGGGTATTTTGCCATTTGAGAGTTCAGATGCATTGGAATTAGTCCATAGCCATATTGCCAAACAGCCAATACCACCATGTGAACTCTTAGGAGCACATAGCCATGCGCCCCTACCCCCAATAATTTCAGATATTGTCATGAAGTTAATGGCAAAAAATGCTGAAGACCGCTACCAATCAACTTACGGGCTTTTGGTGGATTTAGAAACCTGTCTGCACCAGCTACAGACAAATGGACAAATTGATGCCTTTCCCCTTGGTCAGCAAGATATTTCAGAGCGCTTTCAAATTTCGCAGAAATTGTATGGTAGAGAGCGAGAAATAGAAACGTTGCTAGCTGCATTTGTTCGCGTAGCATATCCGGAGAACATAGGTGTCGCCACCACCGCAGGGAGAGAGACAATCTCTCAATCTAAAATCACGCCACTTGCTTCAACTCTGGTTCCCAGAGCAACGCAGTGGCTCCAAAATCTAAAATCCAAAATCGAAATGGTCTTAGTCGGAGGCTACTCTGGTGTAGGAAAATCAACCTTAGTTCAGGAAGCCCATAAACCGATTACTGCTAGAAGAGGGAATTTTATCTCCGGTAAATTTGACCAGTACCAGCGCAATGTTCCTTACTACGCTATATCTCAGGCTTTCAACGATTTGTGCAATCAAATGTTGACCGAAAGTGAAGCAGTATTAAGCGAATGGCGAGATAAGATTTTAGCAGCAGTTGGTAATAACGGACAAGTATTGATAGATATTATCCCCAATTTGGAACGAGTTATAGGTCTGCAGCCGCCTGTCGTTCAAGTAGGACCATCAGAAGCACAAAACCGTTTCAATTTGGTCTTTCAAAACTTTATCCAAGCCATTTGTCAGCGATCGCATCCCCTAGTCCTATTTATTGATAACTTGCAATGGGCGGATAGCGCATCCTTGAATTTGCTCAAAACAATAATGAGCGATACAAATATTCAATATTTACTTATTATTGGCACATATCGAGATAACGAAGTGGATGCTATTCATCCATTGGCGATCGCTTTAGAGGAAATCAAACAAAAACAAGGAATTTTGTCATTTATTCATTTAGATAACCTGCTTCCACAAGATGTCAACGCTCTTACCGCTGAGGCATTGGCTTGCTCACCCACCTCAACGCAGCCGTTAACGGATTTAGTGTATGAAAAAACTCAAGGTAACCCCTTTTTCACCACTGAGTTTTTGAGGTCGCTCTACACCGAAGGATTATTAACTTTCAACAAACCAACGCGAAAGTGGGATTGGGATGTCAGACAAATTCAAGCTAAGGATTTTACAGATCGTGTCGTGGAATTGATGGCGAGCAAGATTGCTAAGTTAAATGTTGCTACCCAAACCGTTTTACAGTTAGCAGCTTGCATCGGCAATCCATTTAATTTATCCGTTTTAGGGACGATCTATCAACATCAACCTGTTGAGGTCTTAGCTGATTTGTTTCCAGCGATACAAGAAGGTTTAGTGATTCCCTTGAATAACAAGTACAAATTAATCGAAGCGGGAGATAATTTTGCAGCAGGTGAAGCTATTTTTACCTTCTTGCACGATCGCGTACAACAAGCTGCCTATTCCTTAATTGATGAAGCACAAAAAACAGCAGTTCATTTACAAATAGGTCGCCTACTATTGCAGAGTACCCCACCTGAGGAGTTATCAGAGAAGATATTTGAAATAGTCGATCGCCTCAATTTAGGTCTTGATGTAGAGACGTTATGTATAACGTCTCTACATCAAGACGAACGAGATGAGATTGCCAAACTGAATTTGATAGCGGGTCAAAAAGCAAAGTCAGCAATGGCTTATGAAGCGGCACTCAAGTATTTAAATGTAGGGCTGGCTCTATTAGCAGAAGATAGTTGGCAGACTCAGTATGACTTGACGCGAGATTTGTATGAGTCAGCAGTATATGCGGAATATTTAAGCACTAACTACGAACGAAGCCAACATTTGTCTGATGTTGTTCTACAACAAGTTAAGACAGTGCAGGAAAAAGCTAATGTGTATGAAATTAAAATTCAGCTTTATATCGCTCAAAACCAGATGCAAGACTCAGTAGAGATTGGGCTGCAATTTTTGAAGATGTTAGGTATATCTCTGTCACATTCTCCACCAAGCGAAGTGATTATTGATGATTTAGACAATCTTCCACCAATGAGTGCTCCTGATAAGCTGGCTGCTATGCGGATTTTAAAGGCTATATGGTCTCCAAGTCATATGACAAATTCCTCACTAGCTCCATCGATCGTATTTACTATGGTGGAGCTATGTCTAAACTATGGAAATTCATCCTTTGCTGCTTTTGCGTATGTTTTATATGGCTTGCTTCTTTGTAGGACACAATCCAACCTCGATTTGGGCTACCAACTTGGAAAACTCTCATTAAAAATGTTGGAACAGTTTGATGCTTCAGAAATAAAAGGTAAAGTTCACTTAATGTTTAACTGTTGTATCAGACCATGGAAAGAACATAAAAGTTCGACTTTAGAATCTTTATTAGAGACACTTAAAATATTAATCGAAACTGGAGACATAGAATATGCATCTTATGCAGCTATTAACTACTGCTCTAATTTACTTTTGGTGGGAAAACCCTTAGATTATGTTAAGCAAAAGTATAATACTTATATAAGTCTAATTCAATCAATGAAACAGGATTTTTCTCTAAATTATGTCAAAATTTGGGGTCAATTAGTATTAAATTTAAGAGAAAATTCTATAGAATCTAACAGATTGATGGGAGAGATGTTTAATGAAAGTGAAATGCTACCTATTTTACAAAGAAAGAAGAACTCGCAATCGCTATTTGTTATCGAGCTAGCAAAAACAAGGTTAAATTATTTATTTAAGAAATATACGTCAGCAGTTAAGAACGCTGAAAATGCAGCAGCGAATAAACAATCTTTGGAAGGTCTACTGGCTTCTGCTGAACATAATTTTTATTATTCTCTCTCGCTTCTAGCCAATTATCCTAACCAAAATGTTCAAGAACGGAAACAATATATAGAACAAGTGGCAGTTAACCAAAAGGAAATGAAAACTTGGGCTGACCATGCGCCGATGAATTTTCAGCACAATTACGATCTAGTAGAGGCAGAAAAGGCACGAGTTTTGGAACAAGTCTTTGAAGCAATGAAGCTTTATGAACGAGCTATAAAAGGAGCAAGGGATAACGGATATATTCAAGAGGAAGCATTAGCTTATGAGTTAGCCGCAAATTTTTATTTGGCGCATGGAATAGAAGAATTTGGCAAACTCTACATGACAAAGGCTCACTATGGCTATGTTTGCTGGCAAGCTACGGCAAAGGTCAAGGATTTAGAACAAAGGTATCCTCAGTTTTTTGCTCAAGGGTCGTCTTGTACGGGCGAAACATCATTCGCCCTGACAACAATTTCAACAACTGATTCAAATAAACTCGATATGGCTAGCGTTCTCAAAGCGTCTCAAACTCTATCGAGTGAAATTGTGCTCAATACCTTATTGGAAAAGATGATGAAAATTGTCCTCGAGAATGCCGGGGCTCAAAAAGGTTATCTCATTTTGAGCAAACAAGGACAATGGGTTATTGCGGCATCAGGAAGATTTGATAATAATGAATTCAAAGTTTTACCGTTTATTCCTATTGAAGCAGTCAGTAGCAGCAACAATATCCCAATGGTACCTCTGAGCATAATCAATTACGTAAGCCGAACTCAAGAAAGTATCATTTTGAACGATGCCATGCACGAAGGGCTTTTTACCCGCGATCCCTACATCGTAAAACACCTGACGAAATCAGTGTTGTGTGTGCCGCTATTGAATCAAGCCAAATTGGCGGGTTTCCTTTACTTAGAAAATAACCTGACCACTGGAGCCTTTACTCCAGACCGTTTTAAAGTATTAAAGTTATTAACTACTCAAGTATTAATCTCAATTGAAAATGCAAAACTTTATACTAACTTACAAGATTATTTTGAAAAACTTAAGGTTACTAATACGGAACTATTGGAAGCTAACAAGCGTTTAGAAGCTGAGATTACCGATCGCAAGCGGGTAGAGTCACAACTGCATCATGCTGCGTTCCATGATGCATTGACGGGTCTACCAAACCGCGCTTTGTTTATAGACCGCCTTAGAAGTGCGCTCAAACAGGCAAAACAGCACATGGATTATCTATTTGCTGTCCTGTTTCTGGACTTGGATGGCTTTAAAACGATCAATGACAGCCTTGGACATTTAGTTGGAGACCAATTCCTAATTGCTATTGCCACCAGGTTAAAAGTTTGCCTGAGACCGAGGGACACAGTTGCACGTCTCGGGGGAGACGAGTTCACAGTTCTGCTTGAGGAGCTTCAGGATATCAGTGACGCATTCCACATTGCTGACCGGATTCATCAGGCACTGTCGTTGCCCTTTCATCTTGATGGGCAAGAAGTATTTACTACCGCAAGTATGGGCATCGCCTTAAGTGTCGGCTATGACCGACCAGAAGATTTACTCCGCGATGCTGACACCGCAATGTATCGAGCTAAGGCTTTGGGTAGGGGGCGCTATGAACTCTTCAACCCAGGTATGTATGCTAATGCTGTTGCCCGATTGCAGTTAGAAACAGATTTACGGCGTGCTCTTGACCGCCAAGAATTTCAAGTTTACTATCAACCAATTGTGTCGCTTACAAGTGGCAGGATTACAGGTTTTGAGGCTTTGATCCGCTGGCAGCATCCAGAGCGCGGTCTCGTTTCTCCATTAGATTTTATCCCAGTGGCGGAAGAAACTGGACTGATTGTCGCAATTGGCTATTGGGTGCTGCACGAGGCTTGTCTCCAGATGCAAGCTTGGCGGGTGCGTCATCGCTCCAATTCGCTCAAGAAAATCAGCGTCAATCTCTCAATCAAACAGTTTTCCCAGCCGGATTTGATCGAGCAGATAGTGCGAATTTTGCACCAGACGAGTCTTGATGCCTCGTCTCTTGTGCTAGAAATTACTGAAAGCGTCATCATGGAAAACAGCGATCGGACTACTACCTTACTCTTACAGCTTCAAAATTTGGGCATTAAGTTGTCAATTGATGACTTTGGAACTGGTTATTCATCATTGGGTCGTCTTCATAGCTTTCCAATTCATGGGTTAAAAATTGACCGCTCCTTTGTTAGCCCAATAAACTCTAATGGTAGGAATTTAGAGATTATTGAGACAATTGTTACACTGGCACAGAAACTAGGTTGTGAAGTGACAGCCGAAGGCGTGGAAACAGCCTCTCAACTTGCACTCCTCAGATGGTTGAATTGTGAATACGGACAGGGGTATTTTTTCTCCCATCCATTGGACAGTTTAGCAGCAGAGGCGTTAATCATAACCAATCCTCTATGGTAGGAAACTAGGTATTATTTAAAGCAAAAATTAGAGGAAGTTTAATACTTGTGCGTCTAAGCTCTTTATATCGAAGAAATTCTGTAGAATTTTCTTCATATAAACTAGCGATCGCCTTAAATATCTTCCGTCCAGGTTGAGAGTTGGCTTCTAAAACGAGGGGACCTTTATCTAAAGTCAATAAAATATCAAAACCAATTTCTGTAAAATTACCAATTTTTTCATGAATTTTGTGACAGCATTCCAGGCAAATATCTGTTATTCTAATTATCTCTAAATCAATACTTCTACCATAATTTTTTTGATAAAATTATCTCAACTCATAAATAGATAGAGCTTTACCATCACCATTGATATTTGTAATCCAAGAATGTTTGCTACCAATCCTCGCTCCCATACCTGTAACTTGGTAATTTGCGTTTCCAGAGTTTTGAACTAGCACTCTTACGTCAAAATGTGAATTATCTAACTCAAAAACTTTGGCTTTTGGCTGAAGTAGATAAGAGCTTGAATTGAATTTTGCTTTCAGAGTTTCTAATAATTCTTTGCGATTAATTACCATACAGCTTTTTGTCATCAAATAAAAAGCTTCTCGATCGTGTTGGCTTTGCTTAACGATCGCAATGCCCTTTCCTCCATGCCCCTTAATTGGCTTTATATATATACAGTTACTGTAGTTTAAAAAACTCTCTATCATTTCTTCTGAAGCATTGTCGATAAGAATAGATTCAATTGTAGGAATATTATTCTCAATTAAAAAATTATAAAATAACATTTTGTTTTTTACTAAAGAACCTAACTCCAAAGGATTTAGGAAATTAAAGTTATTTTGTCTCAAAAAGCAATTAAAATCTCTGATTAATGTTTTCTCATGAGTACGAGCAATAAATCTATAATAGAGATTATTCGGCATAATGTGTCTGTTAGCAACCCACGCACCATCACAAAAGCTATACCCGTTGATTTCAAATTCTCCTGGCTGCCAAGTCAATGGAGAAAATACTAAAAGCTCGATGGCAAGATTCTGAGCTTCATTTGCCATCTCTTGCAACAAAGCGGTTTTTGCTCCAAAAAGAGCAGTGTTTTCATGGTACTCTCTAGCGACAACACCAAGAGTTTTTTTCATAATTTCTATAAGACTTTCTCAAGCCAACATCTCAAATTTTGTTCAATTTTTCTTCTTTGCTTTCCACGTTCCTCCGTAAACGTAAAATGGGTTATTTTGACTGACTTTTTCCCAACAATTAGGGCAAACAAAAACCCATTGCCCATCCTCTTCGTACTTCACTCGATAAAGAACCGATGCGGTTAATCCACATCGGCTGCAAAGTTTAACTCTAATTCTTGTCATGTCGATCTCATGCGATCGCAGAAGCTTGTGGTTTGGCAAAAATCATCCTTCCTGCGGAAGTTTGCAAAGCACTTGTAACGACGACTCGGATTTCGCCTCCTACATAACTACTGCCTTCTTCCACCACAACCATTGTGCCATCGTCGAGATAGCCAATGCCTTGAGTTGGTTCTTTCCCTTCTTTAAGTACCTTAATGTCAATATTGTCACCAGGTAAGTAAGTAGGACGAACTGCATTTACCAAGTCATTAACATTCAGTACGGGAACTTTCTGTACGCTAGCCACTTTTGATAAATTGTAATCATTGGTCAGTAACGTACCGCTAATTTCTTGAGCAAATCGCACTAACTTAGCATCAACAGTTGTAATGTCCTCATAGTCAGTAGGGTTAATTACAATCCGCTCTGGATAAGTCCCTTTGATTCTGTTAAGAATTTCCAGTCCGCGTCTCCCTCTAACTCGCTTTTGGTCTTTACTAGCATCAGCAACTTGCTGTAATTCTTGTAAAACAAACTGGGGTACGAGCAGTTGCCCTTCTAAAAACCCAGTTTCTAGCAGTGATTCAATCCGACCGTCTATAATACAGCTAGTGTCTAAAACTTTGGTCGTAGCAGGTTTTAAAGTCCCTTCCACGACCATTGACTCTACCGTATTGGGACTAATCAGGCGCAATAATCCTCGTCCGTGGGAATCAGCTAAGTTCATGCCCGTGTATGACAGAACTATACTACCCACAACAGCGACCAAAGGTTTAATAAATCCAAAATCTGCTGGAATTGGTAGCAAAAATAGGGGAGCAAGCATCAAGTTAGCTATCAGTAGCCCAACAACCAAGCCAATGGCACGAGTTAAAATGACATCAAATGGTAATTCTCGGACTTGTGCTTCCAAGCGTCGGTATCCTGTCTGGAACCTTAATCCAATTGCACCGCCAATGATAGCGGTGAATGCAGCAAAGACTAGACGTAAAGCTTCTTGGTTGCTAACACTAGCCAGAACTCCTCTTGGGAATAAGTCTATAGTGTAATAACCTATACCCGTTGCTGCTAGGACGAATGAAAAAATAATAATTGCATCAACCATGATGGTGTTGTTTTCTTGGAATTGTGCTAACCCGAACAAGGTATTTTTTATTTCCTCGGTACGATAGATTTAGATATAAGGATAAAGTGTAAAGTATCCCTTATCCTTCATACACTTCTAAGCGTTTTGTTTGAAAGATATGCACTTATTATAACCAAAGAGTTTTATGCTTTATCTTTTTCATCTTTTTGTTGTAAAACGATAAAAAAATCCAAATAACACAGTAATTTTCATTATTTCTAACTCTTCGATTAATAATTTCAATCTTTATCAAAATGGTTTATTCAGTCAATGTTGTTGGCGCTCCCTCCTCTGCTTATGTTCACATTCCTTTCTGTAGGCGGCGATGCTTCTACTGCGATTTTCCAGTTTCAGTGGTCGGAGATCGCTTGCGGGGTGAAACATCAGGCACTATTTCTCAGTACGTCAGCGCTTTGTGTCAAGAAATCGCGCTCGCACCTTCTCTCGGTCAACCATTGCAAACAATCTTTTTTGGTGGCGGTACTCCCTCCCTTCTCTCTGTAGAACAGTTACAAACGATATTGACAGCGTTGGATAAGCAATTTGGCATATCCTCTAAAGCAGAAATTTCCATGGAAATGGACCCAGGTACTTTTGACTTAGCCCATATACAAGGCTACCGTGCAGCAGGCACAAACCGGATCAGTTTGGGCGTGCAAGCTTTTCAGGACGATCTATTAAAAGTGAGCGGGCGATCGCACGCCGTCTCAGATATTTTCGCCGCCGTTGAGTTAATTCAACTAGTCGCGGTTCCCGAATTTAGCATAGATTTAATATCGGGATTACCGCATCAAACTTTAGATAGGTGGGAAGAATCTTTAGAAAAAGCGATTGCCCTATCACCTACGCATATATCTATTTATGACTTGACAATTGAGCCACAGACGCCTTTTGGGCGGTATTACAAACCTGGGGATCGCCCTTTACCAACAGATGAAACCACAGTTGAAATGTATAGGTTGGCACAGAAATTTTTAAAAAATGCAGGCTACGAACATTATGAAATTTCTAACTACGCCAAACCAGGACATCAATGCCGCCACAATCGAGTTTACTGGGAGAACCGTCCATATTACGGCTTTGGCATGGGTGCAGCAAGTTATGTTGGAGGAAAACGCTTCAACCGTCCGCGCACCACTAAGGAATATTATCGCTGGGTGCAAAATGGAGCGATGATTGATTGTGATGTGACACCACCAGATGAGGTTTTATTAGAAACTTTAATGTTAGGGTTAAGATTGGCAGAGGGTGTCAGCTTGGCTGTATTAACAGAGTATTTCGGCAAAGAGAAGGTAAAAGAAATCGAGCGGTGCTGTGCAACTTATCAAGAGAAAGGTTGGGTGGAAGTGGCAGGCGGAAGATTACGTCTAAGCGATCCCGAAGGTTTTTTGTTCTCTAATGTGGTACTGGCAGAGTTGTTCCGTCAGTGATTCCTTGTTCCTAGGTAGAACCTAGGAATGCAGCCACCGGGGCTCTGCGGAGCGTGACAGGTTGGGTACGGGAGGCGGAGCCTCCCTCAAGGCATTCCCAGGCTGAGCCTGGGAACGAGAGTGAGAAAGATCTCCGACTCCTGCCAGAAATCGGGGATCTAAAGCGCGGTAATAACTCACAGAGCTATGTCAAAATGAAAGTGAAACAGTCAAGTCGGAAGGATTGACTCCAAGCAATGGCAGAAGAAACAAATCACAATCAAGCAGGAGAAGTTGCTCCCAGCACTGTCGATAAGCAAGCCCCCAGTGTCGCTGAAGAAAATGCTCCCAGCACAGATTCACCAGAAGCGACAAGCATTCCAACTGCCAACGCTCCAGACCCCACAACGGCAAACCCAGAAACTAATCCCAATGCGGCAAAAGCCAAAACTGCACCACCCAAACGGGAAAAGCCAGCAGGTAAAGCCGCCGGGGATGCAGATGAAAAGCCAGCCGCCGCTAAGGCAGGGGCAAAAAAAGAGAAAGCGCCTGGTGTTGAAGATAAGCCATTTGTAGAGTTTATACAGCAAGACTACTTGCCAGCTTTACAAAAAGCGATCGCAAAAGAAGGGGTACAAGATTTACAATTATCTTTTGCCAAGCAGAAGCTTCCCATCGTTGGCTATGAAAAAGCGGAAGACTGTTGGCAAATAGCAGGTAGTTTGCAAAACGGGTTGCGCCACTTTAACCTGTATTTTCCTGAGGAAGACATTCAAGGGAAAAAAGCATTTTCCTGTAATGAAGGGAAAAAGCCCAGCACTCTTGAGTCATTCCTCATAGACGAGCGCAAAATCACACTAGACCTTTTGGTGTATGGTATTGTGCAGCGTTTGAACGGTCAAAAGTGGTTGGGAAGAAACTAGCCAAGCTCGTGAAAGTGGTAGGTAACGGCTCCTGTCATGGGATCGTTATCTACTGTTACATAACCAGATTTCAGCATTTCCTTGAGCGTAGCTTCCACTTCCGTAAAGCTAGCCCCAGTTTCCATAACTCCTTGAGTCACAGTCACTCTGCCACTTCTTTTTTCTGCCACTTTCAGCAGTTTTACCATCAGTTTTTCTTGCGGCGATTCGTAAACCTGAGTTGCTGCAGGAGGTCGATCTAGAGGCACGCCAAGCGGAGACACCCCAGCTTTAAGCTTAAGCCGTATTTCGTGTTCGTCAACCATATTAGGGATCAGAAATAAATCGACAAACTGCCCAACTCCGAGCAAACCTAAAGTACACATCCACAACAAACCCGTCCCTATCTTGCCATTGTACAAGCGGTGCAGCCCACTCAATAGCCCAAAAAATCCCACTACGTTTAAGATGTAAGAGACAAGAATACGATCTTGATGTTCTTTATTTGTATTTGTGTTATTATTACCCGCATTCATCCCGTACCAACCCCTCAGATTCGTGCTTGTTTTCCCAGACGGCTTTCCCACACTGTTTTGTTTCAAACCAGGATAGGTAGCGATTCAAAAGTTGCAATAAAGAAACTCTGTAAATAGAAATCTTAAAAGGGACAGATAAGTAGGTAGGGCTAAAGCCCACCAACAGAAGAATATGGTGGGCTTTAGCCCTACCTACTTAAAATTTTTTATGAATAATTTAGGATAACCATAGAGAATATAAATATGTTTGATGTCCTATCTCTAGGATAGTTCGGGAAAATGCAATTGCACTTCACCCGATAGGATCGTTAATTGAAGTATTGTTGCAAGTCTTAACGTTTTAGGCGTCTTTTATTACCCCTAGCCTTGGTAGACTGAACTATACAAATAAAATACTGTCGTCTGTCACAGTATGTGAGAGTATTTCTCGTAGCTGTGGCATAAACTACGGAATAATAAGACATTCATCGCAATCGAGACATGGTAGATTCCCTAAAAAAACCAGGCTTTGAAGAAATACGACCAGGGATCAAAGTCCCAGCTAAGGAAACCCTGCTGACTCCCCGATTCTACACAACTGACTTCGATGAGATGGCACGGATGGACATTTCCGTCAACGAAGATGAGTTGCGAGCCATCCTAGAAGAGTTTCGTGCGGACTACAACCGCCATCACTTTGTACGGGATTCTGAGTTTGAACAATCCTGGGATCGTATTGATGGGGAAACTCGTCGGTTGTTCGTTGAATTTTTGGAGCGTTCCTGTACAGCAGAATTTTCCGGATTTTTGCTTTACAAAGAACTCGGTCGTCGCTTAAAGGACAAAAGCCCCGTTCTGGCAGAGTGCTTTAATCTTATGTCTCGCGATGAAGCACGTCACGCTGGCTTCCTCAACAAAGCACTGTCGGATTTCAATCTGTCCCTAGATTTAGGGTTTTTAACAAAGAGCCGCAAGTACACTTTCTTTAAACCAAAATTTATCTTTTACGCTACCTATCTTTCAGAAAAGATTGGTTATTGGCGGTATATCACAATTTACCGTCATTTAGAAGCACACCCAGAAGCTCGGATTTATCCAATTTTCCGTTGGTTCGAGAACTGGTGTCAGGATGAAAATCGCCACGGTGATTTCTTTGATGCCATCATGAAATCTCAGCCACAAATGCTGAACGATTGGAAGGCGCGGTTATGGTGTCGGTTCTTCCTGCTGTCAGTTTTTGCCACTATGTATCTTAATGACGTGCAGCGCAAAGACTTTTATGCGTCCATTGGTTTAGATGCACGGGAATATGATAAGTACGTCATTGAAAAAACCAATGAAACAGCAGGGCGAGTCTTCCCCGTCATGCTAGATGTTGAAAAGCCGGAGTTCTACGAGCGTTTGGAAGTTTGTGTCAAGAACAACGAGAAGTTGACTGCGATCGCTAACTCCAATACTCCCAAATTCCTGCAAATCTTCCAGAAGCTACCCTACTACATCTCTAACGGTTGGCAAATCTTACAGATGTACTTCATCAAACCAATCGATGCTGAAGCAACTCGATATGTTGTGCGTTAGGTTTTAGATCCCCCAAGCCCCCCTTAAGAAGGGGAGAAATTCTTAAAGTCCCCCTTTTTAAGGGGGATTTAGGGGGATCTCTAAAGATGTCTGTACACTGTAGCCTTATAACAGGGGGGAAATTGAAAATCCAGTTCCCTCCCCTTTCCAAGGGGAGGGCTAGGGTGGGGTAAAAACAACGCTCAAACCATAATTCGTAAGCTATTTCAAACTTGTGTGTACACCGTAGCATCTCAAAAAGACAAGGCTAGAAATAAAAAACCCGCTTGTGCGGGCTTAAATAAATTTTTTAATTAGAAAACGGAGCACGGTTTTTACGATGGCGATGCATTTTCCTAGCTTCTGATTTTTCTTTTGCCTGACTCAAACCAACCGCTACAATGTACGTCATTTCTGCTGCCATTTGATACGCTGAGTGAATATTTGCTTTTTCTTGCTCGCTCATCAGAACCTCGCAAAGAGTATGTAAATTCTGGAGACCATTCCAGGGAAAGCGATGAAACTTAAGACTTGCAGTCGGAATTCCTGGTTAGTCGCTTTGTATTTGGTTACACAACTAAGAATATAGCGAAGAGCGATCGCTAAGCTTCATCCAATTGGGTCACCCGATCGGGTGATATTGAACTAGAATTAAGTATCAATTACTACTATTATATAACATACACAAGTAGGGCGAGCAATACCCACTAACATGAAATGGTGGAGAATGCCTACTGTTTTCAATTGACCGAAAAACTAAAAGCACCCAGAGAAAACTCTGAGTGCGGAAGCTTGAGGTTGAATCTCGTGATGTTTTTACTTTAAATCATTTGCTAAGCTTTGACAGTTAGAAAAAGTCATAAAAAGTACGATAGTTTTCCTTAATCTAGGACTGACTTCTATTTAATTTTTGAAATGTATGTAGTAGGGTGGGCAAAGCTAGCACAGTTATTTCGGAAAGGTTGAGATAACTGGAAAGAAAAAGTCATAGAAAAACAAAAAAAGGTGAGAGCATTAAATGATTGACTTAAATCAGTACGAAGTCTTAACTTTTGATTGCTATGGAACTCTCATTGATTGGGAGACAGGAGTGATAGAAGCACTGCAACCCGTTCTTAATGCACATCAAATTCAATTGAGTGATGATGGCATTCTGGAATTGTTTGCGCGTTTTGAATCTCAACTCGAACAGGGAGAGTATCGTAAGTACAAAGATATTCTTCAAGGAGTTGTGCAAAAATTTGGCGAACAGTTTGGCTTTACACCTTCTTCTGTTGAATTAATTGCCCTCGCTGACTCTGTTAAAAACTGGCAACCCTTCCCAGATACGGTTGAAGCCCTCAAGATTCTGAAACAGCGACTGAAATTAGCGATCGTCTCTAACGTTGATGATGACTTGTTTGCCTTTACAGCAAAGCATTTACAAGTTGAGTTTGACTCAGTTATTACTGCCGAACAGGTGAAAAGTTACAAGCCCTCTTTACAAAACTTTCAAGTTGCAATTAGCCGTATGGGCATTCCTTCTGAAAAAATTCTACACGTTGCTTGCAGTATTTACCACGACATTGTTCCTGCCAAGTCTTTAGGGTTATCGACAGTTTGGGTGAATCGTAGATTTGGGAAAGAAGGTGTGGGTGCAACTGTGCCTGCTGTCAGCAATCCAGATTTAGAAGTTCCCAACTTGAAAACTTTGGCTGAAATGATACAACTTTAACAACATTGGAAACACTACTCTTATCTTAAAACGGGTCAATAAGCCAAAAACAGCAAAAACACGGATTTCATTTTTTCGATTTTCAGAGTAAACTTAGATACACACATTAGCAAGGAGTGGTGCTGCTCTGGCAATTGCCAGAGCTTATTTCTCATAATTAGTCTTGTCGGTAAAAAGGTAAAGTAAACCAGAAGGTTGTACCTGCACCTTGAGTACTTTTGACGCCAATTTCCCCGCCGTGTGCTGTAATAATTTGCCGACACATATACAATCCTAAACCCAAACTGAGAGAATTCCGATCGCTTTCACCTCGAAAGTAAAGGTCAAATAATCTCTCGCACTGTTGTTGCGTCATTCCCACACCGTTATCAGAAACAGTGCAATAAATGCGATCGCCTTCCAAGGTAGCATTAAGGATAATCTCTAACTCTGGGGGATTGTGTTTGATGGCATTAACGATTAGATTAGTATAGACTCGCCATAGCTGTGTTGGATCGCCATAAATTGGTGGTAAATCTGTAGCGACTTGATTTGTTAGAGTATCTTGGTTTTCTTGTAATATTGCTTCTAAATCTGCAATAGCAGCTTCCACCACAGCAGACAGTTGCACGGGTTGGCGTTGCAATAAAATACCTTGTACTTCGCTAGAATGTGCCTCCATCAACGAGTTAATTAAACTCAATTGGCGATCGCTACTCTGTACCATACGTTCTAAAATAGAGCGGGGTACGGGGATGAGGGATTGGTGATTGGCGATTAGCGATTGGGAAGATTCTTCCCCCAGTCCCTTGTCCCTTGTCCCCAATCCCTTGTTCAACAAATTCTTTAACACCATTAAAGTTCCCAACACTGGATTGCGTAGATCGTGAGAAACAGCGTGCAAAAAGACTCTGAGTGCTTCCTCGGTACGTTTGCGTTGGCTGATATCCAAAATAACTCCTACCAAACCGCCAAGAGTTCCATCTGCTTTGGAAAATATTGCTTTGTAAAATATCACATCATGTTGGACACCATCTTTGTAGACAAGATGACTTTCGTAGGTTTGAATTTCTTGTTGCTCAAACAATACTAAATCCGCTTGATGATACTTGTCTGCTATATCTTTTGATAGAAAATCATATACAGTTTTCCCCAAAATTTGCTCTTTACTAAAACCTAAACTTTCTTCAAAAGCTTTGTTACAGCCCATATAAATGCCTTGATAGTTCTTGTAATAAACAGGTGTTGGTATTGTATTCATCAAGACTTGTAAGAAATCAAGCTGTTCCTGTAGAGCTTCTTCAGCTTGTTTGCGCTTAGTTATGTCCTCAATTAAACCCTCATAATAAAGAATATTTCCACTTTCATCCCGAACGGCATATGCTTTCTCAGAGATCCAAACAATGCTACCGTCTCGACGATATATTTGGGATTCAAATTCAGAGATATTACCCTTCTCCTCCACCTGACGTATAAACTCAGAACGACGGTTGGGATCGACGTACAGTTGGTGTTCGATATCGGTAAAATTTTCTGTTACTTCTTGAGGTAACGAGTATCCATAAATCTTGGCAAGGGCGGGATTGGCTGTAATATAACGTCCATCTGGTGTACTTTGAAAAATCCCTTCAACCGCGTTTTCAAAAATACTGCGGTACTTAGCTTCTGTCGTCCTCAATTTTTGGTATGCTTCCTCTAATGCTCTTTTTGCAGAAAACTCAGAACGTTGTAGGCGATCGTACAGGTAAACTCCAAGGTCACAAATAAAACAAAACCAAAATAAGGCTAGCATCATTGTGACGTTATCTATGGGCTTCTGATTTTCTAGTGGCGGTGGTTTCAATCCCAGTGCTGTGTTTACACTAAAATAGTAAATCAGTACACCCAGTTGAGCAACCAAATGAAGAGTCCATCGAACTGGTATGAGAATGGCTTGGCTCAAAAACATTAAAAACCAAGCAACAAAATCGGGTATGGCAAAACCGTTAAATGTTGCCCAAACCTGTTCTACCAGAGTGATTGACCAAGATAATCCCAAGAACACAACTTCTGGATAATGACGCCCAAACCGAGTTCTATGTACGAGCAAACAGGTCAGCAAGCCTGCTATCATGGCACCAAATAGGACAAAAACCAGAGATTGTAATTCTTTGGGAATTTTAGTTAACTCTTTTAATGGGAATAAAAAGTCGTAAATATTCAAGCACGTAAAGCTCAAGACCAAGATTATGGCAATCCACAGTCCTAGATACAATCTTTGCCACAAAAAATGATTGCGCCAAGCATTATACTCAGCAGTTCTAGGGCTACCTGTTAGCACGTTAGTAGCAAAAAAAACCTTTCTCAAACTCTTTTGTACTGTTTTTAATATGGTCGCCATTCGATTTGACCAAATCTTTACTAAGGGGTTTGCGATCGGGAATTGGGGGCTAGGTGGTTAACAGTCTTCCCCTGGGATAGAGATATCTCCGCAATTTCCAATCCCTCATCCAAGCGCCCCTTTGATGAAGATAGAATTGCTAGTACAGAGCGGCGGAAAAAAGGCAACCATTGGTCACAGAGCAAAAACTTTTACTATAAGCTTTTGTGCCTTCTGCCTTCTGCCTCTGGACAACTGCCTTTTTGTACTAAGGGCAATGTAAACCAGAAAGTTAAGCCTTGCTTGCGGTTGCTGCTCACACCAACTTCACCACCATGTGCTTTAATAATTTGCCGACAGAGAAACATCTTTAAGCCAATACCTGTGGAGCATCGAGCTTGGGGATCGCGAACGTATAAATCGAACAGGCGATCGCATTCTATTTTACTTATGGTGACACCATCATCTTGAATTGTAAATCGAATGACATCATCCTGAACTACAGCTTTCAGAGTAAATCTTAGTCCTGGTGGATTGTGCTGGTAACTATATGTAAACCATTGGTGTACAACCTTCTGCAATTTAGTTGGATCGGCAATAACTAATGGTAAACCTTTTGGAATCGAATTTTTTACAGTTGCTTGATTTTGTAAGAGCATTGGTTCCAAGTTTTTAGTTATTCCTTCCATCAATATACTAAATGGTACTGTCTCTTGATGGAGGACAATCCCGTGTGCCGAACTTGAATGCAATTCAAGTAGAGATTCTATCATCTTTTGTTGGCGATCGTTTCCTTGTAGCATTCTCTCTAAGATGGAACGGGGGACGGGAATTAGCGATTGGGAAATATCTTTAATATTGCTTGCTCCAGTCCCTAGTCCCCAGTCCTTAGTCCCCAACAAATTATTCAGCACCATCAAGTTACCCATAACGGAAGTTTGCAGTTCGTGAGAAACTGTGTGTAAAACAACATCCTTTACCCGGTTTAGTTCTTGGAGTTCCACCATTTTCTGCTGCAATTGTGCTGTACGTTCTTCTACTTGACGTTCTAAATCAGTATTAAGGAGCGCAAGTTGTTGATAGAGTTGTCCTTGCTGAATTGCGATCGCAACTTGTTCTGACATTTGTTGAAGCAAATCAATTTCCATTGCCTGCCAGCATCGCGGTTTTCCACACTGATTTGCAATCAAAGCACCAAACAATTCTTCTCCCATCATAATGGGTACAGCCAAGGTGGCTCTTGTTTGGAATTGTTGGTAGAGGTTTTTAAGTTTGGTTGAGGGTGTTGTTTGCGTAATATCTTCCACAACTCGCAATCGATTGCTGCCAAGCAGCCCTTTTAATTCTGCCAACAGTGTTTCATCATCGCTTTTCCAACCCAAGATAGAGGGGTATTTGGGAGCGACAGATTCTGCTATAATATTTGACTGTGAGGAAGACTCATTCAAAGCAATAAAAACTCGATCTGCTTCTAAAAATTGCCGTACTTCATTAACAGTAGTTTGTAGGATTTGGTCGAGATCGAGTGAGGTACGAATTCTTGCCAAAGTTTGTGCTAAAAGGCGATCGCGTTTTGCTGACAATCGCACTAAATCTTCCGCCTGTTTCCGTTCTGTGATATCGTTAGTTACGCATAGCATACAACGCTCTCCACCTAGAGTGATGACTTCGGCGGAAAACAAAACAACCCTTGATTCACCCGATTTATCGTAAAACTCAGTTTCTAAATTGCGAATAAATCCCTGTTGTTGTAAAGTTTGGTGTATTGTAGTATCTTGTGGATTAACACAAAGATTTAACTCATTGTGAGTCCGACCAATGACCTCTTCTCGACGGAAGCCTGTAATTTGGAGAAAGGGATCGTTAACGTCAACATAGCGTCCATCTTCTAGTGACAGGATAGCGATGGGATTGGGACTGCAACGAAAGGCTGTAGAAAATTTTTCCTCTGATTCGCGCAGAGCAATTTCTGCCCGTTTTCGTTCGGTGATATCGTGATTGATAAATAGCAGGCATTGAACGCCATCCAAAGAAATGATTTCAGCAGAAAATAACCCCGTTCTTACCTCACCTGACTTGCGGCGAAATTCTGCTTCCATGTTGCGAACAACACCGTTTTTCTGTAATTCTTGTACTAGTGCAATGCGATCGCGATCGTTCGCCCAAATCTTCAGTTCGGTAGCAGTACGACCAATTGCTTCGGTTCGCTGATAACCCGACTGTTCGACAAAACTATCATTAACTTCTATAAAACGACCTTCTGACAGCGTGCTAATTGTAATCGGATTCGGACTTGCACGAAAAACTTTAGCAAACTTTTCAGCCAAACTTCTTAAATTCACTTCTGTTTGTTTGCGGTTGGTAATATCCCGAACAATTGTCAAAACTTCATCTTGCCCGCTTACAACTAACCGTGCTTCATAATCCCGCATTCCCTGTGGTGATGGCAGTTGATATTCACAAGTTTGTAAGCTTTGAGAATCTAAAGCTTGGGCAATAGCCTTTTGGCTGAGTAAAACAACATCAGGAGGTAAAAAATCTTGCAGGTGCTTCCCAATGATTTCATGTCTTGGAATTGTGACATTCGCACCTTCACCTTTAAAGTCTAGATATACGCCATCGCGACTGAGACGAAACATCAAGTCGGGTATTGCGTCTAAAATAGCTTTATATCTTGCTTCACTTTCTCGCAATTTTTCTTCCGCGAGTTTTCGATCTGTAATGTCAATAATTAACCCATCCCAAATAATGTCTCCTGATGGCTGTTGTTCCGGACGTGAAGTTGCTTGAACCCATTTAAGTTTGCCACTAGGGGTAATGATTCGACCTTCCCAAAGCCAAGGTTCTCCTGTTGCACAAGATACGGCAACGGATTGCTCAAAACTATTAACATCCTGTGGATGAGCTAGGCTGTACAATATCTGAAAATTTGCTTGCACCAATTCTGGTTCCAATTCAAAGAGTTCTTGACAGCCAGAACTGGCATAGATAACAGTTCGGGAACCATCTTGCCGTTTGAGAAATTGGAAAATCATTCCCGGTAAATTGGCAGCAATTCTTTCTAAGCGAGAGAATGCTTCTAGTTGGGAAGTAGGTGTATGCAGGGTTTTCACGGATTCATCCACTCTTGAGACCTTAATCGCAAGCTAAGTCATTGTATAAATGTAAGCGATCGGTATTTCAGCAATCATTTGAGATTTGAGTATGTCACTCATGTTTTTTGCTCTTAAGCGATCGCTTATCATTTACAGTTATATTTTCAGAGTATCGTTCGAGTTGGGATTTCGCATTCACCCAATTGGATGAAACACTTGCAGATAAGTGTTTGTAAAAAACAAAATGCCCCTGCTTTTTTCAGTAAGATCCAGGCAAAGGCAAACACTAAAAGTTTATAAGACATTGTATTAACGAACTACAAGTCCGAATCGTCTAATAAGCTCATCAATGCTTGAAATTCAAGGTTATGAGACTCTGGTAATTGGCTTTGTAACTCTGACAATTGCTTCTGTAATGTTTCAACAACATAGCTCATGTTAAATTCTTGTGCAATTTTCAGCTGATTTTCTTTAATTGCGATTTGTCGTAGCAAGTTGTTTTCAAGGTTTGTTGAATCGCGAGATCGAGCGATCGTAATCATGATTGCACCTCTTTAAAACTTTATTAAAAATTTATGGTAAAGAAGTTAGCTTGTCTGCCATTATCTCGTAGTTAGAGCATTTTGAGCAGAATAACTGAAAAATTCTCCAGTAAAAAATTTTCTGACTATTTCTTCTTGTGGTGCGGGCGTCCTCGCTCGCCACTGATGTTACTTCTAAGCGTTCTTGTTCCTTGCGCTCTTGGTCTTGACTGATTAACTCTAAAGGTACTCGCTAGGTGAACTATAACCACCTTTAGCCACTTGTTGCTCAATAAAGGCTTTCATTGACTCAGATAAGGAAATACTGATACTGGTCATACTTAGGAAATTACAGGTAGACTGTTTTCTTTCATATTATTGAGAGAGTTTAACATAATAACTGCAAACAGAAGGATTAGCTATATTACAGTTGCAGAATAACATAGACGTGGTAGCCAGAACCAAAGAACATTCGCAACTCGCTCAAACCATGTCCTATCGGCGCAACATCGCCGTAGTTACCTTGGTTAATGCGACATAGGCATTGCAGGATGTGACGTCTTCGCATTTCATTCTTAATTTACTACGGAGTCAACCCAAATGACTTGGAGGTATCTCTGACTAGGATTCAATTATATACCGATCGCGATCGCCTGTCTATTTTGTCGTTCTACAATGTAATAAAAAGTGAGAACCAACCATGACTGAAGTCAAGCCTACTCGTACAGCACGTCGGGGAAGAATTTTCCCCCAAGTTCAGTGGACGGAAGAACAAAAAGCGCAATCATCGAGCAGGCGCGAGGCATTTTACCAACGCTGTAAACCTATTTTTGACCGCACTAAGCCACAATTTATAGAAACTCACTACAACTGGTATATGGTAGTTGAACCCGAAAGTGGAGAATATTTTATCTCAAAAGAAGAAATGACCGCTATCAATATGTCACGTCAAAAATACCCAAAGGCTCCTGTTTTTATATTTAAGATAAATGAAACAGGCGTAGCAGGAACAATATGATTTTAGGCAGGTTTGGAGATGAAGATGAGTTAGTATTTGAAATAGATTTGATTGCAGGAGATGAATTGGAATTGCCAGTTAATGCAATTCTTGACACGGGGTTTTCGGATTGGTTAGCGATGGATGAGCAGGATCTGGAGGGGTTTGACTGGGAGTATTTAGGCGAAAGAGATATGCTATTGGCGAAGGGGGAATCTAAATTTGATGTTTACGCCGGAAAGGTGAAAATTGCTGGAGTTGTGTTTGAGATTCCTGTTTATGTCGGACAAGGAATACCCGAAGTTTTGCTGGGACGTCAGTGGTTAAAAACACGGCGGTTAGTTGTGGATATACCGTCGCAAGTATTGACTTTGGGAGATTGATATCACAAATCACTCTTTTCTTTCAACTCCTGTATCAATACTTGACGGGTTAGCTAGGGGATAAATGACTTGCAGTTATTATAATCTTGGGCTGCAAGATTCCCGACTTCTTCAAGAAGTCGGAAACCTGAGGAATAACCTTTACACCCCTCCCGCTTGAAAAATTTGTCTCGCGGTTAAATTCAATTCCGGAAACGTTGGAGAGATTAGGCGTTCGCGTAGCGGCTGCTTTGCAGCATCGCCATCTCTAAACTGATTAACTTGGTACTCACCTTCCACTAATGAATAAATAGAAATAGTCGGGAGTTTAGGATTCCCGATAAATCGTCTACCACCTAAAGCTAAGTAATCCACAATCCAGTATTCACTAATACCGAATGACTCATACTCTTCTAATTTCAAAGCGTAGTCATCAGACCAATTGGTAGAAACAACTTCAACGATTAAACGAACAGAATCACCTCTTGTAATGATGGATTCTTTGTTCCATCGGGGTTCATTGTTAAAAACTTGTTGTTTATCTAGAACAATGACATCCGGTTCATAACCCCCATTGTCTCTTGGTTTAATGACACATTCTTTAGGAATAAAATCCGGTAATTGCAACCGCTCAATTTCTATAAAGAGTTTGCCATAAGTAAATCCTGATACTTGTGAGTGCAGTCCAGTAGGCTTAGGCATTTCAACAATTATTCCATTATGTAACTCATATTTATGCTCTGAATTCTCTGGATACCATTCAATGAATTCATCAAATGTAACTAATTGTGGTAAGGCTTGAATCATAAAAATCCTATTTTTAATAGAACTAAAAACTACAGTTGGTTAGATTCCCGACTTCGCACAAGTTGTCAGTAATTATACACCATCTTCGCCGAAATAGACACGGTAGCCGGAGCCAAAGAACATTCGCAACAGTTTTCTTTACCTGTAGTCAACAGGATATGATAGAAGAAATGAACTAAGGTTAAAAGTTAAAGTTAGGTAAAACTATATATAAATGACTGATGAGGAATTGGAAGTTCTTCTAAAAGACTTGGAATCAGATCGGGTAGAACGTAAGACTTCTATTTCCGATAAGGGTAAGCTTTGTGAAGCAGTTTGTGCATTTGCCAATGACTTGCCAAACCATCAAAAACCAGGAGTCTTATTTATTGGTGTTAAGGATGATGGCAACTGTGCCAATCTGACAATTGACGATAAACTGTTACTGACGCTTTCAGCTATGCGATCGGATGGTAACATTTTACCTTTTCCCACCATGATTGTTCAAAAACGAACTATCGGTGGATGCGAACTAGCTGTTGTCATTGTGGAACCATCAGACGCTCCACCTGTACGTTTCAATGGACGTGTTTGGGTAAGAGTTGGTCCCCGTAGAGCAACTGCTACAGCAGAAGAAGAGCGTCGTTTAGCAGAGAAAAGGCTGTCAAAGGATTTACCTTTCGATCTTCAACCCCTTGCATCTGCTAGTTTAAATGACCTAAATCTAGACTTGTTCTATCGAGTTTATTTAACTGCATCTTTAGCCAGTGAAATTCTGGAAGAGAATCAACGTTCTGTCGAACAACAACTTACGGCATTGAGATTTGCTACAGTGGAACTACTACCCAAACCAACGATTCTGGGTTTATTAGTGGTGGGTAATAATCCGAGACAATTAATCTCTTGTGCCTATATTCAATTTCTTCGTATTGACGGTACTGAGTTTACCGATCCAATTAAAGATCAAAAAGAAATCAGTAGTGCGCTTCCTAATTTACTTGAAATATTAGATGAAACTCTTCAATCTCATATTTCTGTTGTGACAGACATCACTACTAGTCCCATTGAAGTTCGTCAACCAGATTACCCAATAGTGGCTTTACAACAACTAGCAAGAAATGCTATTCTGCACCGTACTTATGAAGGGACAAATGCACCAGTCAGAATTTCTTGGTTTAGCGATCGCATTGAAATTCAAAATCCTGGTAGTCCTTTTGGTCAAATCAATCGGCAAAACTTTGGACAACCAGGCATAACAGATTATAGAAATCCTCACCTTGCTGAAGCCATGAAAAATCTTGGATACGTTCAGCGTTTTGGCATAGGAATTCAACTCGCACGCCAACAGTTACAAAAAAACGGTAATCCGCCACCAGAGTTTTTTATAAATGATACCTACGTGATAGCCACAGTTAGGAAAAGATTATGAAAACTACAACTATTGCTTTTTTTAATAATAGAAGTGACGTTGGCAAGACTACCTTAGTGTATCATTTAGCGTGGATGTATAGAGAACTAGGTTATCGAGTACTTGCAGCCGATTTAGATCCTCAAGCCGATTTATCTATGATGTTTCTGGGTGAGGATCGCCTCGAAGAACTTTGGCAGCAACAAAATACTCTTTTTGCTAGTGTAGCTCCACTACTAAGGGGATTAAGCGACATATCCGAGCCATATCTAGAACTAGTTGAAGATCGCTTAGCTCTTTTAACAGGTGACATAGAACTTTTTCAACTAGAGAGCAATCTGACAGAATCTTGGATAACTGGAATACATGATGTCGAAGATAATCAACGACAGAAACTTGCCTTTCAATTCATATCAGTCTTTCGGACTATTCTGCACGAGGCAGCAACAGCCCATGAAGCTAATATTATTCTAATAGATTTAGCTTCTAACTTCGGAGCTATTAACCATGCAGCATTAATTGCTGCCGATTATATTATTGTTCCACTTACCTTAGACTTCTTTGCTGTCAAAGCCTTAACTTATCTTGGAACCACATTGCAGAATTGGCGATCGCAATGGCAAGAAATACAAGACAATTTAGATATAGACGTAGAGATTCCTCGGGCAAAGATGGAACTTGCAGGTTATATTATCCGACAACATCCCGTGAGGTTCGATCGCCCTGTCAGAAATTATCAAAATTTACTGACTGAGATTCCAGAGATTTATCAAAAAGCAGTATTAAACAATCCAGAAAGTTCTAATATTTCCATTGCAGACGATTCTAATTGTTTGGGTTGGTTAAAATATTACGCCAGCCTAATAGATATTGCCAAAGACGCCCAAAAACCAATGTTTCATCTAAAACCTGCTGATGGTGCCCTCGGTACTTTCATGCAAGCAGCAAAAAGCATTTATAAAGACTTTCAAAATGTAGCCAATACGATAAGCCAAAGGCTTAACGGCTAAAGCCGTATCGTAGAACGAACACATTGCCAGATCCCCTAGAATTGAAATATCAAGCCTGTTATAGCTCTTCACATATCTACTTTCAGGTAATCTTCATCTGCGTTTGTCTGCATGCATCTGCGGTTTTTATTTCCTTACATAGCATACGATCGCTTCTCTAATGAGTTTGCTTTTAGTCGCCATTAGAACGGGAAGTTCCAATACCTAACTCTTTTTTCAGATGATCCAATCGTTCCCACAAAGACTGAATTTTTTCAAAAGCCTCAATGGTTGGAAGCTTACCATTAGTTTCTAAACTGACAATATAATCAACACGTTGTGTAAAGTATTGCAACATCGCATCAAACTTAAGATTTTCTGGAGTTGTAACACCATGGTAAGCATTATGAGGATAAAGAAACTCACTTTTCATATTGATTTATCTCCATGTGAAGGTAGAAGCAGCACTAACATAATCACTGATTCTTATGATATTATTGAGAATGCCCAAGTTCAGAAGCAAAATTAACCTTTTCGCGTACAATGCTAAATTAAGTTTTGTAATAGGAGCTTTATAGTTTGTTATAAAGCAGCACTCAAATAGCTACAAGCGGTCTGCTTACAGAAACTCAGAAATATCATAACTGTTTTTCAGAGGACATTCCCATAAAGATAGATACACATGGAGGTAGAGACGTTACGGAATTCTCTATCCTAAACTTACAGGAGAAACAATCAATCCATCCTTAACGTGAATAACTCTATCAGTTCTTGCAGCGACATCAGGCTCATGAGTCACAATGACAATTGTGATACCTTGATGGTTTAATTCGCTCAGTAAATCCATCACTTCCTGGGAAGTTTGACTATCTAATGCGCCTGTTGGTTCATCTGCAAGTACCAAAGCAGGACGATTCACCAACGCACGGGCGATCGCAACTCTTTGCTGTTGTCCGCCAGAAAGTTGGTTGGGGCGGTTGTTCAACCGTTCTGCTAGCCCAACTCTTGTTAAAGCTGCGATCGCTCTTTTCTGCCGTTGAGGTTTGGGAACCCCTGCATAAACCATCGGTAGCATAACATTTTCCACTGCAGTAGCGCGAGGCAAGAGATTGAATTGCTGAAACACAAAACCAAGCCGCTGGTTGCGGATAAAAGCCAACTCATCATCATTTAAAGTCGTCAAATTTTGACCCTCTAAAACATAATGTCCGCTTGTGGGGCGATCCAAACAACCAATAATATTCATGAGGGTAGACTTACCAGAACCTGACATTCCCATAATCGCTACATATTCACCTTCCTCAATTGTTAAATCAATCCCTTTGAGAATTGGTACCTCAGTCTCAGCCAAACGGTAAGTTTTGGTAATGCTTTCCATCCAAATCATTGTCGTCATATTATATTCTCCCCTACTCTCTACTCCCCATTGCCCCTCAACAAGGAGGGGACCCCAAGTTCCCCACTTCCCCCTCTTAATCACTCCGCAAAGCATTAATGGGATCGAGTCGAGCCGCGTTCCGAGCTGGGATAACTCCTGCTACCAATCCAGTGACAAAAGAGACACCAAAGCCAGCAACAATTGCCCAGAAGGAAACAATAAACGGAAATTTAAACACATTAGCAGCTGCAAAGGTCAAGCAAATGCCAAAACCAATACCAATTGCTCCACCCACGATCGCTACAGCCACTGCTTCAGTCAAGAACTGACTCAGGATAGCATTTTTGGTTGCTCCTACTGCTTTGCGAATACCAATTTCTCTGGTTCTTTCCACAACGGAAACTAACATGATATTAGCAATACCAATCCCCCCAACAATCAAGGAAATACCAGCGATCGCTCCTACCAAAACAGTAAACAGCCCCACAACACTCGTAAAAGTGTTGATGATATCAACTTGATTGATGATGCGAAAGTCATCATCTTGAGGTGGATAGATATTATGCCGAATGCGGAGCAAGTTTGTCACCTGAAACTGAGCCGCATCCAACTGCGCTGCGTCTCGAGTTTTAATCCATACACCATTAATAGCCGTACCGTTGAGAGCGTTATTGCCAACAATTCTGGCAGACATATTTGTCAGTGGGATATACATCTGGTCATCCTGGTTTTGAGTCCCTGATGCTCCCTTCTCCTCCATCACCCCAATAACTGCATAACTTCCATTTTGAATGCGAATATTAGCCCCGATAGCTGACCCCCCAACACCAAACAGATCGTCCCGCACTTTGCTGCCCAGAACAACCACTGGTTTGGCACTATCCAAATCTTCTTGAGTAAAGTACTGCCCTTCTTGAGGGTTAACGTTTCTAACTTCTGGATAATTTAAATCGGTACCCAAAACTGTGGTAGAAATATTTTGTCCCTCATAAACTACCTGAACTCCACGCTGAAGATAAGCGGTAACAGACTGCGCCGCCGTAACTTGCTCGGCAATTGCTTGTGCATCTTCCCAAATAAGAGTTGATGAGGTTCCAACACCCTGACTGATCCCTCCGGTGCGAGCAAATCCCGCCAGTACTAGCATGACATTAGAACCGAGCGCTTGAATCTGCAACTCGGTTGCCTTCTGTATACCTTGCCCTACAGAAGTCACGGCAATAACCGAAGAAATACCAATAATCACTCCCAGCATTGTTAATCCCGTGCGGAGGCGATTGCTCCAAAGGGCTTCCACTGCCATTGATAGAATTTCAAATAACGAAACTTTGGTTAATTTGATAGACTTTGCCATGACAAAAACCCCCTCCTAACGCACGCGCCTTGGTAGTCCGCCACCGCCACCACCAAATGGCGACATTCTGGGACCCATTCCTTGTTGAGGACGAGATCCTGGTGGGGAACTGAGTAAGACTTGTTCGCCTTCACTCAAACCAGAGCGAACTACAGTTTTATTGCCCACTGTGACGCCAGTTGCAATGGGACGAAATCGCGGTCTTTTTCTGTCTCCTTGTTTAGATTCGGATAGCACCATAACTCCACTGGCATTGTCTTGCCTTACAATGGCAACCGTGGGAATGACTAAGGCGTTATTTAATTGCCCTACGTTAAAATCTATATTTACGTTCATCCCTGCCCTCAGTAAATTTTGCGGATCGGAAAGGGTAGATTTAACTTCAAAATTTGTGACGTTTTGCTCTACTGTGGACTGGGCTGCAACTTGAATGACTTTTCCTGTAAACGTTTTGTCTGGATAAGCGTCTGCTTTTATCGTGACTGATTGTCCTAATTTGATTTGAGAAATATTAGTTTCAGCAACTTTTGCCGTTACCTGATTTTGCGATGCAAGTGCAAGAATAGAGGATGAGGTAGCAGAAGACACATCGCTTCCGGCTGTAGTGGGAGCAACGAAAGCACCTGGATCTGCATACTTGCGGGTAACTACCCCAGTGAAGGGGGCGCGAATGATTGTATCGTTGATTTGTTCTTGTATTGTCTGCAAACGCCCTTGTGCTGATAAAACTTGAGCGCGTGCTTGGTCAACTTCTTCCGGGCGAGAACCATTCCGTTGCTTGGCAAGTTCTTCTCTTGCCACAGCTAAGCTGGCTCTGACTTGTTCTATATTATCTTTGGCATTCCGCTCTTCTGTTAAAGCTTCATCTAACGAGTCACGAGCAACAGCTCCTTCTGACACAGGACCTTGCAACCGCTTGACGCGAGAGGATGCCAAATCTAGGCGAGATTTTGCTTGAAGTTGTTGAGCTTCGTTTCTCAGCACATCTGCTCTTGCTTTGGCAACATCTTCACTCCGGTTACCAGCTAGCACCAACCGCAAATTTGCTTGAGCATTTGCAAGTTCTCCTTTGGCTTGGGTAAGTTGTCCTCGCAGGTTGGAGTCGTCCATGTATGCTAGGAGTTGTCCTTGCTTGATGCGATCGCCTTCCTTAACCAGGAGTTTTTTGAGAACGCCTGAGTTTTTCGGGCTAACGTTAATCGAGCGTTCTGGCTTGACAGTACCGTTGGCTGCGATCGTCACAGGAAGGTTTATCCGTTCAACAGGTGCTGTTTGGATGCGACGACGAAATTCCTGTCGCTGTGCCATCATGTATTGCTGTACCCCAAGGTAGCCACCACCTCCAAGTAGCCCCAAAATCAGCAATGCCACTGCCCATTTTGGTATTCTAATTTTTACGCGATCCTTGACAGACTCAGTTTCTTTCCAAGGTCGCGTACTACTGTTTAATTCTGATGCTTCCTTCACTTCTGTCATTCCGTAACAATTATCCTGTAATCTAACAATAAAATTAAGAAACTCCCAAGCCCCCATTTTCCAGGGACAGGGGAGCATAGAGCATGAGACAAACAGTGACCAGTGAACAGTGACCACTGATACGCGATAACTGATTACTAGTAACTGTTCACCGAATATCATAGGTGTTTAACTATATAAATCGCATGAAGCAAAACTCCCAAATACTTTGGGAAAAAAGTAACTATGGCTTCATGACTTTGGTCATGGGGTAGGAGGTAGGGGTTAGGGGGTAGGGGTTAGGGGTTAGGGTTTAGAGTAGTAGTTATTCCCCCTTGTCTCCCTTGTCCCCATTCCCTACTCCCTTCTTTCAATGTCTCGTTCTCTGCCTCCCCTACGTTTAATGTTATACCTGGAGTGGTTGCTTTTGGGTATGAGTGCCTTAACTGCACTCCTGCTACCGCCCATTTACCCATTACAGACTTCTCCTTGGCTGACTGTTTTGATAATTGTTGTATTTGGGGCTATGGGTTTGAGGTTACCAACCAACAACTTTAGTCACAAGGCAATCTATACGGCTGTGATGTTAGGTATTGTTTTCCTACCTGCTGTCATGAGCAATTATATTCGTTTTATTCCCATGCTTGGTTTAATTGCAGTTATTCGTAGTTGCCAAATGTTTAAACTTTGGGGTCGATTGATTGTTGCAGGTTTAGTTTATATATCATACCTTTATATTATAATTATAAGAAGTAAATCAATTATTTTTGTTAGAATACCTGTCGGACAACCAAAACCAATTGCAGAACAAATTGCCACAAACACGGTAAATTTAATATTAAATAATGCGATTTCTTTTGCACTGACACTAGCATTTGTGGTATTGTTAGTTAATGCTGTTTTGTCAGAACGTAGAAGTCGGCAAGAACTGGCGATCGCACACGAACAACTCCGTCAATATGCTTTGCGGATTGAAAACCAAGCGACTTTACAAGAGAGAAATCGCATTGCCCGAGAGATTCACGATTCATTAGGACATGCCTTAACTGCCCAGACAATTCAGTTAGAAAATGCTTTGTTGTTATTACCATCAAACACAGACAGAGCCACAGAATTTTTAAGAGAAGCAAAACAGCTAGCTTACCAAGCATTGCAAGAAGTTTCCCGTTCAGTAGCGACACTTAGAGCCGATCCTTTGCGCGGCAAATCCTTAGAAAGTGCCATTAGTAATCTTATTCAAGACTTTCGTAATAGAATTAACTTAATTCCAAACTCGAAAGTTAATTTGACCTCTTCTTTAACACCAGAAGTCAGCGTGACGATTTACCGTATTTTACAGGAAGCGCTGACCAACATATCAAAACACAGTGCAGCAACTCAAGTTACCATTCAATTGCAGTCTCAAGCCGGACAGCTAAACTTACTTGTAGAAGACAATGGTAGAGGTTTTCATCTAGAACAAAACACCACTGGTTTTGGGCTTCAAGGGATGCGAGAACGAGCTACAGCTTTGGGTGGAACTTGCTATATTTTTAGTGAACCTGGGAAGGGATGTCGAATTCAGGTGGTTATTCCCGTGATAGACTCATCCCTAATCCTTAATCCCTAATCCCTAATCCCCAATCGCCAATCCCCATGATTCGCCTGTTACTGGTAGACGACCAAATTATTATTCGTCAGGGTCTGAAAAACTTGCTGGAATCAAAACCAGATTTGCAGGTGGTGGGAGATGCTGAGAATGGTCAACGGGCGCTTGAAGTAATGGAAGCTTTTTATCGTACATCAATGCAACCAGATGTTGTATTGATGGATGTTAGGATGCCTGTGATCGATGGTGTAGCCGCAACTCAAATCTTTTCTCAGCGTTTTCCTGAAGTTCGGATTTTGGTGTTGACGACTTTTGATGATGATGAATATGTGACGCAAGCTATGCGTTATGGGGCGAGGGGTTATCTTTTGAAGCATACGCCTCTTGAGGAGTTAGCAATTGCCATTCGTGCAGTTCATCAAGGTTATACCCATATGGGACCGGGACTTTTTGAAAAAACTTTTGCTTTCCCTCACGAACCTCAGCCCGTACCCGCGCCTATGCCATCAGAAATAGCAAAACTGTCTGCTAGAGAAAAAGAAGTGTTGCGCTTAATTGCAATGGGATTTAGCAATCGCGAAATTGCCCATGAGCTTTATATCTCAGAACGGACAGTCAGAAATCACGTAACAAGTATTTTAAGCCAACTTCATTTGCGCGATCGCACTCAAGCTGCTTTGTTTGTTAGTACCTTTTTACCACAGTTAGAACTTTAAGTAAAAACGATACGATTTAGGGATTTCTAAGTAATAAATTATCCGTCTTGTGGAACGGGCGTCCTCGCCCGTCTTATAATAGTGGCGGGCGGGACGCTCCGCAGTCGCCTCAACGGGGGGAACCCCCTCTGAGTTCACCAGTCCCCAGGGCGCGGGAAACCCGCCTGCTTTCTCTGGATTCACTGCACGGCGCTGCTCTGGGCATCACAAGAGAAATTTGAATATTTTTTTATTTGTAAGTCCCTTCAATAATATGTTGGCAAGTTGGCAATGCTCCAGAGGAGCCGCTTCGCGATAAGCTGGGTACAGCTTGCGCCGAAGGCGATAAGCGAAGCTTAACGGCTAAAGCCGTATCGCACTCATGAAGATTTGCCTTGCTTGCAGGTTATGCAGATGGATAGCAACAGACTTCGACAAATGCTTTTCTGCTTTAATGGTCAGTAGTGCTGGTGTCATTCGTGAAACTGACGGTCAAGTCTACGTCGATTTAGGAGCTTGGGAAGAGCAAGCTTTAGGAGCACAAACTAGTACTCCGGCTAGTTCTGGAACCACAACAGGCGCGAGTCTTTAGCAACCTTAATGTTGACACATCAGTCCCAGAGATTGCTAGACAAGTAAGCGTGCGGATTTTGACGAATTCTAGCTCGGGTTCAGGTGTTATTGTTGAGCATCGCGGACAAATTTATACTGTGCTAACAAATCATCATGTAGTTGAGGACGGTTCAGGGAGCTATTACAGCGTTCTAACAGCCGATGGGCGAATGCATTCCGCTCAATGGCTGAGATCGACTCAGTTTGGTACTCTAGATTTAGCACTGGTGCAGTTTACTAGTCATCTAAATTACAAAGTTGTTACGTTTGGAAACTCGAATGTCTTGGCTGTTGGTGACTCTGTGTATGCTGCAGGATTTCCAAGTTGGCATTTTATCAAAGAGGGGAATACTATAACAGCTTTAGAGGATACTCGTGATTGGGGAGTGAGAGCGTTTCGTTTGACAACAGGTACAGTCAGAATGTATGCAGAGCGATCGCTACAAGGAGGATATCAACTCGGTTACACCAATGATGTCGTATACGCACTTGGGTCTGTTCGTGACGAGCAGGGAGACTCTAGAGGAGCACTTGAAGCTTACTCCCAAGCAGTACGACGTAATCCTGACAAGAGCGAAGCTTTTTTAGCTTACTTTAACCAAGGTAATATTCGCTTTCAACAGGGAGATTATCAGGGTGCTCTAGAAGATTACACCGCAGCGATTCAGAAAAAACCTGACGCAGCGATCGCCTACAACAATCGGGCTGTTACTCGCATTAAGCAAGGAGATTACCAAGGAGCGGTTCTGGATTGGACTCAAGCCTCACAGCACGGTACTGGTGATGCCAGTCTATACTATAACCGGGGTGTTGCTTACTCTAGAATTGGCAATCGACAAGCTGCGATCGCGGATTACAATA
The DNA here is from genome assembly GCF_045865695.1 of Scytonema hankhaensis NUACC26. Lineage (NCBI taxonomy): Bacteria > Bacillati > Cyanobacteriota > Cyanophyceae > Nostocales > Scytonemataceae > Scytonema > Scytonema hankhaensis. The sequence continues at coordinate 20,717 of NZ_BAACAP010000197.1, read as the reverse complement.
AGGCGTTGCAAATCGACCGTAAATATGCTCTTGCTTACAACTCTAGAGGAAATATTCTTGCTGACACAGGAGATAGGGTGAAAGCTCTTGAGGATTACAACCAAGCTATTAAAGTCAATCCTGGTTTTGCTGATGCTTATAACAACAGAGCTATTCTTCGGGCTGCTTCTGGAGATAGAACTGGAGCGATTGAGGACTTGCAAAAAGCTGCACAACTGTTAATAGATCGGGGGAAAACGGCTCAGTACCAGCAAGTCATGGAAAACCTCAAACGGCTTCAACGTTAAGCTACAATGAAACGAAAAGCCGAACTGCCACGAAGACCCTATTAGATGCAAAGGGATTTGATTACTCCTAAGTCCTGATTTTCTTTAAGCTACATCCTTTACTGTAAAACCTTTGCTGCATTTTTGAATTAACAGCCAACGATCGGATTCTTTGTCGAGCGCTGGTTTTAATCGAAAATTAAAAACATCTTCCCACACCTCTACACCGTGAGTAGAAGCAAAATCAATTTCAAGTTCTTTAAAGCGCGGGTAGTCCCGATCGCTGATAGCTGTCAGCATGGGAAGTAGTGCGGTTAATGGTATTTGTGTTGCTGTTTCAGTCATCTGGGTAGTCCTCAAAAATACAAATGATTGGTAAAGGTTCGTCTTCCGTGTCGATTATTTCGATTAATCGTCTTCCAGTGTTCCTGGCTATCCTTTTACAGCGTTCAAGGGATGCAGCAGCTGCCCATTGCCTAGTTTCTTGGACAGGATCGAATTTGCCCTTGGAGCGCTTTATACTGTCGCTTGGCTGATTGTCGTTGGTCAAATTACCTCCTGTGGTGCGGCCATTGACTCAGTAGCGATACTGCTTGTTCCTCATGGCGGACATTTTACGTATTATGTCCACCTACTTAATACCAATTCTAGATGAAGTTGCGCTTAATCTTCCCTCACACGTTCATGTGTGGGGCTGTACAAACAAAGCCTGCAAGACAAGGGCTAATTAGATGCATCTTCATACAGAAACGGTATAAGGTTTTAGATTTTTTTGAGAATGCATAAGTTTTTAATGATTTGGGTGAATAAATCAGTAAAAGCAAATCAATAAGTAAACAGAAGGGTAATGCACTATTGCTGAACCTGATTACAAAAATTTTATTCACGGTACGTAACTCTTGTGAATAAGTAAGCAAAAACAAATCAATGAGTAAATAACAGGTTTTATGCAGTGGTGCTAATCCTAGTTGAGGTAAGAGAGAAGCAGGTTCTCTTTACTTTGTTCAGTGCTAATTAATTCATCTTTAAAGGAGTTCAATATGGCAATTCACGGTACTTCAGGTAATGATGTCCTCAACGGAAATAATGGCTTCTTGGGTTTGTTTCCAAATGACACTATTTACGGTAAAACAGGTAACGATCGCAGCACTGGCGGTTGCTGTATTTCAAATTTACTTTTGGCATAGGCTGTAAGTTCGGCTGCTGCATACTCGCGAGTCAGAGGGTGTAAGCTGTAACGTGCGTCCTGCTGACGGACTAGCGAAAGTTGTTGGAGTTGAGCTAATCCATCACCCGTATTCATCGAATCTTCCATAGCAATTGCGCTAATGGTTTCTCTCTCAACTGCTCTAGCAAATAGCGATAGTGTCATGAGTATTCGGTGGGGGGGTTGTCCTCGCAAACGCTCTACAGAAGTTTTGAAACAGAAGCGAGCCACATCACCTGTCGCGCTTTTTAATTTTGTCAGTACAGCATCCAACGGATACCCTGCTGCTAGCTGACCAACAGTATAAACTATTGCTGCTGGGATGCCGTGGGTGTTTTGGTAAAGGACTCGATCTGCAGGAGGGTGTAGCTCTACCCCTTTTTCTTTTGCTTGATGATGGATTAGGTTCAGCCCATCTTCTTCCGGTAGAGATTCTAACCGAATTGGTACAAACAGAGCTTGTTCGCGTGTCGTTAGGATAACTTTAACTGTACGGGGCAAATCGTACACAAAACTTAATAATTCCTGTTTATCTTCGATAGTCTCCAAATTGTCTACAATCAGCAAAGTTCGCTGCTGCTTCAAGCTATCTCGAATCAAGTCAAGTTGATCGTCCGGCGACCTGTAGCTAATTTCAGGACGTTCTAGGGTATGAGCGATCGTTCGGTAAATGTCGCGTAGATTGCGTTCGCGTTTGAGGCGAGGTAAAATTTGCAAAGCTTTCAGATACTGCTGTTTATAGAAGAGGGGCGGAGATTTTAAGGCAATTTGTTTTGGATTGTTCTGTAGCAAAGCGATCGCGCAGCACTATACGGTCAATAAGAGTGCCTGCTTGAGAATTCATCACTTCTTCTGTTGGACAACACTTGACAGAGCAATTGGGCAAGCTTAGCCTGTAATTCAGGAACTTCTACATTACACATTCACAGTCACTCTATATTGTATAATTATTGATGAGCATACTTAATATCTTGGTACAGAAGTTAGAGCTTTTGCTTGAGATAGCGTTTACGATATCGGCTATATAAACAATTTCTTGTCCACATGAGTACCTTAACTTTTTTCCGTGTCCTCTAGAACTTCACGCCCAATTATCCAACTGACGCAATAAGAATGCTCATTGCTTTGGTTAAATGCGCTTTAATTAAAGAAAGTTGTTAGGCTTCGCGAGAACTTTGGGAGAAAGCACTTTACTTTGCTTAGCAACCAACATAAGTAGTAATTAAACGAGGTTTAAAAATGAAAACGAAACGCGAGAGAGAAGAGATAATCAAGGATATCAACGTACTTTTACATAGCGCTTATGACAGTACGTTAGATGAAATTCTCGCATTATTAAAGAAAATTGATGATGAAGAGGATGAAGAAGACATTAGAGACGCTCGTGCTGAATTAGAAGATTTGAAAATAAATGGTGGTATACCGTGGTCAGATAAGAAAAAACACGTGGCGTGAATTATCAAGTTATCTTCTCAAAAGGAGCATTAAAACAGTTCAAAAAACTCCCATTAGACCTTCAAGAACGCATACAAACTGATATTGATGAATTAGCAATAGAACCTCGCCCAAACGGGGTAAAAAAGTTAGAGAATGATTTGTATCGTATTCGAGTAGGAGATTATCGAGTTATTTACCAGATACAAGATAATATTTGCTTAGTAAATATTGTCAAAGTTAGTCATCGTAGTAAAGCGTATCGTGATGAAAGTTGATTATGATGCATTAGGTGGTGGGGAGTTCATCGGCAAACTCAAACAACCTACTTGTCCTATAATTGACTCAAGCTAGTACAAGTATGTGATTACTCCCTTCCCGCTATAAGACTACCGAACTTCTTGTCCTCTTACTCCCTTACTCTTCGCGTCTTTGCGGTTCATTTAGTATCACCACATCTGGCGAATAGCCTGATTCGTTTTCCGGTGGTTTAACTAATGCAGTCTTGGGTATGAAGTAGGGTAGCTGCAACCTTCCGTATTCGATAGCTAGCTTTGTCACCAAAGACCCCGTGACTTCTTCATGATCCCCTGTTGGCTGCGTCATTTCAACAATTACTCCATCATGTAGTTCGTAACGTCCACCGTCCGGTTTCCACTGAACAAATTCTTCAAAGGTTACTAGTTTCCGTAAAGTTTGTGTCATCTTGGAATCATCCTCCTCGCAGTAACGGGACCGATCTAACGTATGCTTCATCAGCATGATAGCGCTAGAAAGTAAGCCGACACAAATCATATCTATTGGTTTGTAGTTGCGCTTTAGCGCTAAAGCATAGCTACGAACAAAATACGGAAATTTTCTATTTCTTTAAAGATATCCAAGAAATAAATTATCCATCTTGTGGGACGGGCGTCCTCGCCCGTTCTTTGTTGGTGACGGGCTAGAAGCCCGTACCACAAGAGAAAGTTGGTTATTTTTTTATTTGGAAGTCCCTTACAGAATTTTATCCTTTTTTCAACCAGCTAAACATGGCACGCAAATCTTTGCCAACATCTTCAACGGGATGTTCGGCTTCTTGACGGCGCATGGAGGTAAATCCGGGTTTACCAGCTTGGTTTTCTAGAACAAATTCTCGTGCAAATTGACCGGATTGAATTTCTTGAAGAATGCGTCGCATTTCTGCTTTAGTTTGATCGTTCACAATCCGAGGTCCGCGAGTGTAATCTCCATATTCAGCAGTGTTAGAAATGCTATCGCGCATTTTAGCTAAGCCGCCTTCTACAATTAAGTCAACAATCAATTTGACTTCATGGAGACATTCAAAGTAAGCTAACTCTGGCTGATATCCTGCTTCCACTAAAGTTTCAAAACCAGCTTTGATAAGGGCGCATAACCCACCGCACAGGACTGTTTGTTCGCCAAACAAATCGGTTTCGGTTTCTTCGCGGAAAGTTGTTTCTAGAATTCCCGCACGAGTTCCACCAATACCTTTAGCATATGCCATGGCGCGATCGCGTGCTTGACCGCTAGCATTTTGATATATGGCAAACAAAGCCGGTACACCTTGTCCTTGTTCGTAGGTTCGACGTACCAAATGTCCTGGTCCTTTAGGTGCAACCATTACGACATCTACAGTGGGAGGTGGCACAACTTGACCAAAGTGAATGTTAAAACCGTGAGCAAATAATAAAACGTTACCTTCTTCCAAATGAGGTTCAATCTCTTCTTTGTAAATAGTTTTTTGCACCTCATCTGGTAACAGAATCATAATTAAGTCAGCAGCTTTAGCAGCATCAGCAACATTCTTGACAGTCAATCCAGCAGCTTCAGCTTTTGCCACTGACTTACTACCCGGATATAGTCCAACAATTACATTCAGACCGCTATCTTTGAGATTCAGGGCGTGGGCATGACCTTGGGAACCATATCCAATAATAGCGATAGTTTTTCCTGCCAAAAGGTCTAAATTCGCATCTTCGTCGTAGTACATCCGGGCCATAAATTAACTTCTCCAGTCAGCAAGCATCATCTTCATTGCAAACTTGTTATTTTACCGGATTATGATGCCGTTTCTCGATCTATTCTTTGAACTTCATCATCAGATAATTTTACATCCACAGCACGAACTGTATCTTCAATGCTGGAAACCTTGCTAGCACCGGGAATTGGTAAAATACAAGATGACTTGGAACGCAGCCAAGCTAAAACGATACCGTAAACCGATACACTTTTTTCTTTTGCTAATTTGGCAATTGTGGGAAAATCGGTTAATCCCTGGTGACGGCGGCTACCTCCAAAGGGACTCCAAGGTAAAAATGTCAAGCTTTCTTGTTCGCAATACTCTAGAACTCCATCAAACTCTGGTTGACGATACCAAGGATTGTATTGGTTTTGGACGGAGACAACATCAACTATATCCTGCGCCCGCTTGATTTGTTCGACAGAAAAGTTGGAGACTCCTACAAACCGAATTATCCCAGCCTCCACCGCTTTTTTTGCTGGTGCAAGAGATTCCTCAATGGTGTAATTTGGATCGGGGGCGTGGTATTGCCAAACATCAATGGGTTTTTCTCCTCCCAATGCCTCAAAGCTGATACGGATAGTTTCCTCTAAGTGTTTGGGGTCTCCATTGCGAGTCCAGTTGCCGTTAGGACGCATCAAACCGCCTTTGGTTGCAATGATAACGCCATTGCCTTTATAAGTTTGTAATGCTTTGTGAAGCAATCGTTCGCTGTGGTGCTTGTCTGATTCGTCTTTACAGTAAGAGTCAGCCGTATCAATGAACGTAACACCCAAATCCAAGGCGCGGTGGATAACTTCTATCGACTCTGCCTCTGGAGGACGACTGCTGATTGACATTGGCATAGCCCCCAAACCAATCGCACTGACAGATACACCTGTTTTTCCTAGCTGTTTTGTTTCCATGTTTCTCGCTCTAGATTTCAGTGTTATTCACTTGAGATAATAGCTAATGTTAGCGAGAGTGAGTCTTAAATGTTGGCGACAGATAATCCCCCTTAAATCATCACGCTATCCAATCCCCAATCATTTATTTCTTGGAAATCCCTGATTCAAGTAATTCTTCAAATACAGATAAATAACGACGTGTCTGTATTTCAATATTAAATTCTTGTTCAGCTTTCTGGCGAGCATTCTGGCACAGTTGTTGATGTCGCTGTTTGTTTTCAATTACCCAAACAATTCCATTTGCCAAGTCTTCATAACTCAAGTATTTTGCTCGATACCCATTGTTTTGGTGATCGACAAGATCTTTAAGACCAGTTGAATCAAAACACACTACTGGTGTACTGCAGGCTAAAGACTCACTAGCAGTCTGTCCAAAAACTTCTTCAGTTGATGGCACAATCATCACATCCGCAGCACTATATAGAAGTGCAAGCTTTATTTCATCATTAACTTTACCTAAATAATGTACCGGGAAACCTAAATCAACTGGATGACTTGGTTTGGCTGCACCAAAAACAATTAACTCTATCTTGTCTTTCCACTGCAATTTACTGAGTTTTTGTAACGCTGCTTGTAGTAGATGAAATCCTTTTCTAGGATCGCTAATTGCATTAATTGCTCCAAAGAGAATGAGTTGTTTATCTTGGGGTAGATTCAGTAACTTTCTTGCTTTTTCACGCTCAGTTGGTTTATACTTATCAATGTCTAAACCATTAAAAATAACCCTAATATCCTTGTTAGAAAATAGCGAACTGGCTCTAGCACGTTCTGCAATCCAGTTACTAGGAGCAACGAGAGTAAATTTGAGATTGTTCCATGCTTTAGCTTTACGCTGCCAAGTCAACCGAGATAAATCCCAGCTATGCTTGCTACCAAGTATGGGACAATTCCCACAAGATTTTTTATATTGCTCGCACCCTTCAGAATAATAACATCCGCCTGTAAACGACCACATATCGTTGAGAGTCCAAACAATAGGCTTCTGAATTTTTGATAGTGCTTCTATTGGGAGAAATCCCTCACATACCCATCTTAAGTTAATAATATCTGGTTGAAACTTCACAATTTGTGAATTGATAATATCGGGAAGCCATTGGATGGAAAAAAGTACAGCACCCTTTTGCCTGTTGGGATAGAGTTTTAATGGTAAACCATCTAATACAGGGCGAAATTTCCACAATTTTTGAGCTAATGGATTAGAGGCACTAACTATAGTTGGGTCATCCATGCGCTTATCTTGAACAAGCATCTTGGAGTCGATTCCCAGCTTCAGAAATCCCTGATGAAGCCTGTAGGCTGAACGTGAAGCACCCGCTCCTCCTATAGGGTCATAACTACTAACTATCAACGGTTTAATCATTATTAGCTCAATTGATCTTAAAAAAAGTTTTAAAGCTGCTGAAATCAAATTTAGACCCCTTAATTTTAGCTTAATACAATTCAGTTAAGCCTAAAATTTATGTAAATTAAGAATTATTATCAAGCTGAGAAATTGACTGTACTACATCTCAAAGATTTCTCACTGTTGTCTCCAACGATACAAAGTAGCGATTTGCTAGAAGCGATTGAGACAGCCATACCTGCAACGACAATTGAACAAGCGATGCCTTTGGGTTGCTAAAATTGGGTATCTGGTTGCTTGTATACAGCCCCTATTTGTTGGTTCTGGTAGCTGCGGGCTATGGTTTAACTCGCTGGAGGCGCAATTCTTAACGTTTGGTACGGACACCAGACTCTTCTCAGTCAGATCTAGGATAATGAATACAGGAGAGACAAATAGTAAATTGAAAATTAAAAATTGAAATTAGTTATTGTGCAGCTAACATTTTTAATAAAAAATTAAAAAATCTCTCCTAATTGTTCTTTGAGTCGATTATTTTCTTGTTACCTTCCCTCTTCGCTCCTCATTTGTACTTATTAAGACTAAATGATGAGCCTCTAGAATGCCAAGATATGTATCAGAAGCATATTTATACATCTTATGCCGGAATTACGCCAATCCATTGCTCAGCACTACCACGAACGTACTAAGTATGACCCTCAGACCATTACCACTAAAAATAAGGAGTTGGATTGGTCTCAGCAACCAGTACCATTTAAAGAGTATAAAATTGGTTCTGTTTTTGACCTCAAGCCTTACATCCAAGAAAAGCCAGAGGCATTTGCTGGTAATCCAGAGAGTCAGTGGTGGCAGAGGCTTGCCCGATTACTATTTTGTAGTTACGGGTTAACGGCTAGAATGCCTTCTATGGGAAGTGCAGTGTATCTTCGTGCTGCACCTAGTGCTGGTGGTTTGTATCCTGCGGAGATGTACGTAGTTTCTCGTGGCACACCTTTGTTGCCTCCAGGGCTGTATAATTATCAGTGCCGAACTCATTCCTTAATGCATTATTGGGAAAGTGATGTTTGGCAAAAGTTGCAGGAAGCTTGTTTTTGGCATACGGCTTTGGAAGCAACTCAACTAGCGATTGTCATCACTGCAATTTTCCATCGTTCGGCATGGCGTTATGAAGACAGGGCTTACCGACGGATTTTTTTGGATGCAGGGCATCTGTTGGGCAATATCGAGTTAGCTGGGGCAATTACTGATTATCGTCCCCACTCTATCGGCGGTTTTATTGACGAACAAGTAAACGAACTGCTTTATATTGATACGTTACAGGAAGGCGCGATCGCAGTTCTTCCCCTGGCAGATTTACTGGATATCAAACAGAACTTACCCACAGGGCGCACGACTTTACCTTCTGCCACGGAGACGAATTTTCCTCACATTCCTGATGGAGAACTGCTAAAATACTTTCATCGCGCCACACAAATCAAACCGGGCACAACTGGTAAGCTCAATTTACCAACAGTCAAGCAAGAAAAGTCTTTAGAAGACAAATACAACTTTCCCTTCTGCGAAAAAATTTCTACTGCAAGCCTGCCGATTGATTGGGGAGAAAAGCTAGAGGGGTTAGAAGTGACGATTCTTAAGAGACGATCTACCCGCGCTTACAGTGGTGAAGATTTAACTTTTGAGGAACTGAAAGCTTTACTAGATTTTACTTATCAACCCGAAAGTTACATTTACCAAGGTTTTGATAGTTCGACAGATTACTTTGACCTCAATTTAATAGAAACATTTATTGCGGTATCCGGGGTCAAAGGTTTGGAAACAGGCTGTTACTATTACGCACCATTAGCACAAGAATTACGACAAATTCGCTTTAAAAACTTTAGAAGAGAACTCCATTTTCTCTGCTTAGGACAAGAGTTAGGGCGAGATGCAGCAGCTATGATTTTTCATACGGCTGATTTAAAGTCCGCAGTTGCTCAATATGGCGATCGCGTTTATCGATACCTACACATGGATGCTGGTCATTTAGGTCAAAGGTTGAATTTAGCAGCAATTCGCCTTAATTTAGGTGTAAGTGGTATTGGTGGCTTTTTCGACGATCGAGTCAATGAACTTTTAGGTATTCCTAGCGATGAAGCAGTTTTATATATGACAACAGTAGGAAGACCCAGATAATTTATCAGTACCTTGCTCACCCAATAAGTCTTTCAACTATGAAATAAAAAAATAACCAACTTTCTCTTGTGGTACGGGCTAACTTTCTCTTGTGGTACGGGCTAACTTTCTCTTGTGGTACGGGCTTCTAGCCCGTCACTAATAAAGAACAGGCTAGAAGCCCGTCCCACAAGATGGATAATTTATTTTTTGGACATCCCTAGTTTGTGTCAAAGATTTTTGAACTCTCCACTCAGTACAATAAACGTCAAGCCTCTGTCACCAACGTTTACACCTTCTACCTTCTGTCTTCTGTCTTAATTGATTAGTTTCATCCGCTTTCTAAATTCTTCTGCTCTTTGTGGGTAAGGAATTTCTGCCATCAAAGCTTCTACAAGCTGACTAGGTGTTATGTTAGGGAATCGAGTTAAAGTCTCTTCAAGAAGAAGATTAGCAAATGGTCCTACAGAACGGGTAAGTTCTTGACAGCAAAGTTCTAAAAACTCTGGATTAATAGAAGTTATTTTAGAAGTTTCTCTTTTCAATTCTAGAGTCGTAGGAATTTCTAAAGTTTGGGGAGGCTCAGTTCTCATATCGTACCCCAATGCAATTGATTGGAGTGCAGAAAAGACTTCATTAGCTGACTGATATCGTTGTGCTGGTTGCTCTGCTAGCATTTTATCCAGTATATTGCCTAATGGCTCGCTAACACTGGTATGGGAACGCCATTGCCACTTCAGTGTCAAATAATCTATTAATAAATTTGGCATTTTTCCTGTTAGAAGAACAAGCGCACTCACTCCCAAAGCATAAATATCGCTACAGGGATAGCATTGTCCCATATAAATCTGCTCTGGTGGAGAATAACCTACTTTCCCCACTATTGAACCTCGAGCAAAGGGAGAAGCATTTTGCTCGATTGTAGAAAAAATTGCAGTGAATTTCTCTTTAACCACTCCAAAATCAATCAGTACAGGTTTGGATTGTGTATTAGAGAACATGACATTATCTAATGAAATGTCTCGGTGAATAATATTTTGCAGGTGGATGTGTGTCAGCACTGGCAATAAATCCTGCAACCACTGAACAACCTCAACTTCAGAAAATGGGACTTTTTGCTGAGAAAGACGTTCGTACAAGAGTTCGGAGTAGGTTTTACCTCGAATGTACTCCTGCACAATAAAGAGCCGATCTTCCTCAGTTAACCAAGCTAGAAACTTGGGGATTTGGGGATGGTTAATTTGGTACAAAATTTTAGCTTCCCGCTCAAATAACTCACGGGATTTACGAACTAAATCTTCTTTTGTATTTTCTGGAACAAATTCTTTAATAACGCAAGATTCACCAAAACGCTGAATGTCGAATGCTAAGTAAGTTCTGCCAAAACCTCCCTGTCCTAAAACTTTCTGGACTTGGTAGCGATTGTTGATTAAAGTTCCGGGGTTAATTTCTTGTAACATTACGGCATCGCTGTTAGGTGAGTTTATCTTGCTTTGAAGAACCTTTAAGGCTATAGATTCTTTTCTCTAAGTTACTCTTTATACACACTCAAGATTGAAAATTTCGTGAACGATTGTATCATTTTTTATAAAAAATATTTAGGTATTCAACAATTTGTATTATAGTTAGTTATACTATACCCACTATTCTAAAAATTTACTAGTTAACACCTTACGCCGATTGCATAAGTTGCCTTAGAAGCTACCTATATAATGTCAGAGGATGTTTTCGGAGTCACAATCCTATAGAAGAGGTCGTATAACTCCCATGCTAACTCAATATCGTAAAACCGTTTGTCTATCGCTTACGTCAGTTGACTTACCAGTTTTTTCCGTTGTAGAAACTGCTGCTACACTTTATCAAAAAGACCGCAATAGATTTCATTTGCTCTTGAGCGTACCACCTGTCAATATTCTAGATTCAGAGAATATAAATAATTTAGAACAAGACGGTGCTAACTCTTCTAACAATGCCCAACAATGGTGGTTGGAAATGGCTCCCGAACAAGCTATCATGACCCTACAAGGGAATGGTCGATTGAGTTACCGTCACTTTTGGCAGCAGGAAGCCTATGGCAGAACTCGCTATTGGTTGCCCAATGAATCATCAGAAAAAAATGAACCTATTCGCTTGCATAATTTTACTCGCGAGCTAACACTTATTGGAGACCCTTTTCCCGAAAATTTACATATAGAATACGAATTATGGGCTGGAGAAGTTCAACTTGGTAGTTATATTCTCAATTTGAAAATTAGACATTAAGGTATTATTGTTAATAGCTAAATGATAATTGTAATTGGCTATAGCAATCCTATTTGATTGAGAAAATACAAGTAGGGTGGGCATTGCTCACCTAAAGACTCAATGGTAAGCAATGCCCACCCTACTGTATAATAAATTTTTATAAATAGTTTAGGATTGCTATATTAGCCATTAGACCTCTCCGGAAAAGATGTAAGGGCGCAAGGCATTGCTCCCCTACCAGAACTTCCGGATAATACATAATTAATTTTTGGAGGTTTCTATTATCGTTGTTAGTTTAGACTGCAAACTAAATCTGCAACATCTCTAGGTGAAGCATCTGGAGTTGTAATAGCTTCTATTTTCAGTTGTTTAATCGCTCCTAGTGGAACTGATTTTACTAATTTATCTTGGCTGTCGTAAACTTTTGCTTGTCTGTAAATAGTGTATTTGGTACTACAATTAGCAACTCCTTGGGCTAATATCTTAGACCATCCTTGGGGGTTTGGTTTATTGACAGTTACGTATAGCCAAAAAGTTTTTGTATTACCTTTATGGGTGATACTGTTCGCATCTAAATACGTAGAGCCATCTATTCTATTGTTAATGGGTATCCAAAGCTTATCCTCATTTGCTTGGGCAAGAAAAGGGCTATTCAGGGTAATGGTAGTAGCAATCGCTAAAATGCCTTTGTAAAAAAAGCTTTTCATATGTCCGTAAAAATATTTAAATCTAATTTAATTTATTTAGAGAAATTTATTTTAATAAAATCAAGAAATATTTTTAAAGCTTTTATTAACCGTTTTGAAAATGGGTAATACCAATTCTCTGTATTAGAGCAACAGATCGAGATCCCCCCTAGCCCAATACTGCTCAGTTAAGAAGATTGTCGCGGGAGACAAGCAGGGGGTGCAGGGGTTGCAGGGGGCGCAGGGGAGGAAAAAAACGCTTAACCGACAAGTATTGCCCCCTAGCCCCCCTTAATAAGGGGGGAAAGTCTTTAAAGTCCCCCTTATTAAGGGGGATTTAGGGGGATCGTGTGTAGCAATCATTTGGAGAATTGGTATAACTCGGGTTTCCCTCCTTGTTGAGAGGTAATGGGGATTGGCGATTGGGGACTGGGAAAAGAATTATTTTCATTTCCTCGTTATGCTCATGGAATCTAGCTTTAAATATATGCTTTTTGTTACACTTATTTATACAGTAGGTGTTGCCGTCATTACGAACAAATCGGCAAAAAGCTTTTTATTATTTGAGTTAAAACGATAATTAGTATATTGTCTTTATACGTAAAATTTCCCTTAGTTTTATCTTTTAAAACTAAGGGGAGGTTAACATAGATGTTTAGATATAGAAAGCTAATATATGAGGTTCAAAAACAAATCTTGTTTGGAACCTATTCTCTACTATAGAGAGACAAAATGAAGAACTTGTGAAGGCTTTTACGTAAACCCATCTTTTTTAACAGCGACTACACGGATTCGGCGATAATCGGCTCTCCATATGCCATTTTGATAAAGCACTGGTTTCAAACGCTGTTCTATCTGGTGAATGACACGGCTTTGTTGCTCAGTAGAAAATCCTAACAAAAACCGATCGCCAAACATCCGAATCCAATTTCCCAAACCAGCATCTCCATCTTCTAATGCTGTAGGGCGATCGAACAGAACTGCATAACGGACTTCAAATCCATGCTGTTCCAAACAAGTAGCATACTCGCTAATACTAGGAAAATACCAGGGATCGAGCTGTTCGGGCGATCGCAACCCATTTTCTCTAACGACATCATCAAGAGCTGTCGCGATCGCTTGAATATTTCCTTTACCACCAAACTCAGCCACAAAACGACCCCCTGGTTTCAAGGCTCGAGCGATACAACGAATGACTGCATTTGCATCTGGAATCCAGTGCAGTGTTGCATTAGAGAAAACAGCATCAAACGGTTCATTGACTTGAAAGTCTCGCGCATCAGCCACCAAAAATTTCAAATGAGGATAGTTCTGCCTTGCTTTTTCAACCATCATCACATCGGCGTCAATCCCCATAACAATAGCCCCTGCATCTGCAATTTTTGCTGTCAGATGTCCCGTACCACAACCTAAATCCAAAATGCGCTCTTTTGGTTGTACAGATAACAATTGCAGCAACTCCTCTCCGTGTTTCCACACAAAAGCGTGTTTTCCCTCATAGAGGGATGTATCCCATTGATTCTGAAGCATGATGAAAGTCTCCTAATATTTACAGACCCCCGGTCTCTACTGAGAAGCACAAGCGTTCCGACATATCTAAAAAGTATAAAATTTCTAAGTGATTGTCCAATATATTTTTCATCATTGATTAATATATAAAAGATATTAGTTAGCAAACAAAATGGAGCTTCGACATCTGCGCTACTTTGGGATTCTTGCTGAAGAACTGCACTTTGGAAGGGCTGCAGAACGATTGCATATTGCACAACCGCCTTTAAGCCAGCAAATTCGTCAATTGGAAACTGAGCTAGGCTTCGAGTTATTTCATCGCACGAAACGAAAGGTGCAGCTAACAACAGCAGGAGAAGTTTTTTTTGCACAAGCGCAACAAATACTTAAGCAGTTAGAGCAAGCCATTCAAATGGGACGACAAACCAGCCGAGGTGAAATTGGGCAATTAGGGATCGGTTTTGTAAGTTCAGCAGCATTTAACGTTCTGCCAGAAATCTTTGCTCTCGAACTACGTTGTTTTTTAGGAGTTGTTGCAGATGCTGCACCTCCATCGCTCAGTGGAATGAGCTTGATGGGAGGTAGGGAATTCTTATCAGGCGATCGCATTTTTTCTCCCAAGTTAGACATTACACACCTGCTTCAATAAATGACTGGCTCAAAGCATCAACTAAATCTAACCGTTCTGCCCATTCTGCCAAATATGCATAGTCCAAGCTCTGTGCTTGCAATTTGAGTATCCCCAACACATCGCGCCACTGTTTTTCAGATTGACTCCCTCGACCCCACTGTAATTTCTGTAAAATCGTATCTTCTGGCGAGGCAACCCAAAACGCTGGTATTTCTTCTAAGTCGATTAACCTCCGACGTGCTATCTGCGACATTGCAAATGGCGAAACATCAGCCATATACAAGTCGGCATTAGCAATAGTTTCGGTGTGCGTAATATTGAGCATCCGCTCATGTCCCTGCTTTAAACCCTCAACTGCACCTACAGGACAATAGTATCCTGCAGCTTCAAGTGTTGCCACCAACAAATCGATTTGGTTAGATTGAACCTCAATCACCAAATCCAAATCACGAGTCGAACGGGGTTCACCGTGCAGCGAAGCTGCAACACCACCACTCACATAGTAGGGAATATGGATTGATTCAAAAAGTTGGTGTAACTCTCCTGCAAGCGAGATCGAATCTTGAATCCACATATTTTCATCAGCACCTTTGGGGTGAAAATCAATCCTAAATTTTTCTGCTAGTACAGCGCGGGCAAACACACGACGAATTTCCTCCAAAGGCGCTCCACGATGTCGGAATTTAATCCCTGTAAGGCAAAGTTTCTTCACTCCACGTTCATGAGCAGCAAACATTTCTAAGCGTTGCGAGAGTGAAAGTTGTCGAAGGCGAGTAAATAGATAAATATCAACCTCAATGTTTGTATCAGTCCCTTGCGAGCGGTACCCCGATGGTATTTGGTTAACTTGGGTTTGACCATAGGCACTCATTTGATTTTTTGTATCTCCCCTCTACAAAGCCAGCATCTTACTCAACATTATGATTTCAAATACAAAGTAATACAACACTACAACAAAAATATGTAATCGATTTGAGTTCTTCTGGCAACCTGCATCACAGCCTCAATATGAGCCGGACTCCCAGCTTTGCCCAAATGCTTGTATTTGCTAAGTTTTTTTGGTTCTTTGGTTGGGAATATCGGTTGTTGTGCGTGCAACTTGTAGTACCAATAAGTACCTCGGTTTCTGCGTGCTTGGTAGCGCAAAACACAACAACCAGGCGGTGCAACTTCACCTGTGGCTTTAATTTGTTGGATTTGGAGTTGTAAAGTCGCAATAGCTTGTTGCAAAAGTTCTGCTCTAGCAAGAAGATCATCAGTTTTTGTGGGGTTGTGGGTTCGCGCATATAATGAAATTTGTCGCGGATAAAGTGAAATAATTAGAACAGAATTTCAAGACTTCGGTGCTATTTGTCGCCCATAAAATGAAATTTGTTGCACATAAAGCGAAATTTGGTTCAGAGACTAACGGAAAAATCAGGGTTTTAGCCTGAATGAACTAGTCTATAAACAGCACTATTTAATAGCGATCGCTAAGGCTAGGCAACTAGTATAAACTTAAGGAGTAAACCCGTCGAGCCAGAAGCATTAGTGAAAGCAATAAGTGCTTTATTGATTGGTTAAAACTCGATTCATCCTGCATTCCTGATTCCAACTTCAATTCTGAATCCACTGCCCTCACTGCTTGCTATGACTGTGTTGCCATTATGGGTGGCGTGGTTGTAAGTCCAACAACAGTAGTTTTGGCTTGATGCACCTGCTCTTTGTCCTGTGTCATCAAGGATGAGCATTGTCAACAGTCCAAATATTATCTGGAGAAATCGCGGAACTCTCCCGTATAACACTTGGGCTAGCATTGCCAATGACCTGTTCCAAGTAATCAGCTCTACTCATCCCAAAGCATTCAGCAGCGATCCCCAAAGCAATCCTGCGTTTCATCAGTCAATCTTAAAGAGCGTACTTGACGATAATCGTCGTCCCCAATTCCTCTCGATAGCGTTATATAACATCAAGTTGATGGGAATACTAATATCAGCAAGGAAAACCAAATTCTGTCATAAGGTATATATAGATGGCGACTGTGAACTCTATCCCCATCATTCCAGGATATCAAATTAACTCTCAACTGTATGTTGGCTCCAGAACCAACGTGTATCGAGCTATCCGCCAATCAGACCAACTTCCAGTCGTTATTAAACTTCTGACCTTAGAGTATCCCAGTTTTAACGAATTACTACAATTTCGCCATCAGTATACAATCAGTAAAAATCTCAACAGGGCTGGAATTATTCATCCCTTGTCGCTAGAAACCTATGGCAATGGCTATATTTTGGTGATGGCAGATATCGGAGAAATTTCTTTAAGAGAATACATTAAAAACTCGAATTTATCCTTAGTAGAAGTTTTGAAGATGGCTATTCAACTAGTCTGCATTATCCACGAGTTACACGAAAATCGTATTATTCATAAAGATATTAAACCAGCAAATATTTTGATTCATCCTCAAACAAAACAAATTCAACTAATTGACTTTAGTATCGCTTCATTACTACCTAAAGAAACCCAAGAAATTAAAAGTCCAAATGTTTTAGAAGGAACTCTCGCCTATATTTCCCCAGAACAAACAGGCAGAATGAACCGTGGGATCGACTATCGCAGCGATTATTATTCTTTGGGTGTAACATTGTATGAAATATTAAGTGGAAAGTTACCATTTAATTGTGATGACCCAATGGAGTTGGTGCATTGTCATCTGGCGAAAATGCCACCGCAGCTAGAAGGTAGGAGGCAGGAGGACGGCAGTTGCTCCACTTGGGGAGACCCCAAGACCGCACTGCCTCTAGAGGGCAGAGGGGCAGAGGGGCAGAGAGGCAGAGGGGAAGAGGAAATTCCTCAAGCGGTTTCGGATATTGTTATGAAGTTAATGGCAAAAAATGCCGAAGATAGATATCAAAGTGCCTTGGGATTAAAGCATGATTTAGAACTTTGTTTAGCCCAACTCCAAGATACAGGAGAAATTAGAGATTTTGAAATCGGTCAGTGGGATGTTTGCGATCGCTTCCTCATCCCGGAAAAGTTGTATGGCAGAGAAGCAGAAGTAGCTAGCTTATTACAAGCATTTGAGCGTGTGACTCACGGCACATCAGAAATCATGCTAGTAGCGGGATTTTCGGGGATTGGTAAAACTGCTGTAGTGAACGAAGTCCACAAACCAATTACCCGTCAGCAGGGTTATTTCATCAAAGGTAAGTTTGACCAATTCAATCGTAATATTCCCTTATCCGCCTTTGTGCAAGCTTTACGCGACTTAATGGCGCAATTGTTGTCAGAATCAGACGCACAATTGGTACAGTGGCGCAATCAAATTCTTCAAGTGGTTGGAGACAATGGGCAAGTTTTGATTGAAGTCATTCCAGAATTAGAACAGGTAATTGGTAAACAACCGCCTGCACCAGAACTATCGGGAACGGCGGTACAAAATCGGTTTAATTTACTCTTTCAAAAGTTTATTACTGTCTTCACCAGAAGGGAACATCCACTGGTGATGTTTCTGGATGATTTACAGTGGGCAGATTTGGCTTCGCTACAGTTAATTAAACTGCTGACGGAAAATCAAAAATATCTTCTTTTGTTAGGTGCTTATCGAGATAATGAAGTGTCAGCCGTACATCCATTTATGTTGAAGGTAGAGGAACTCAAGAAAGCTGGTAAGACTGTTAATACTATTACTCTTGCCCCCCTTTCCTTAAGTGATACCAATCAGTTAGTGGCTGATACTTTACATTGTACGATACAGAGATCGCGTCCCCTAACAGAATTAATCAATCGTAAAACTAAAGGCAATCCCTTTTTTATCACGCAGTTTCTCAAGGCTTTATACGAAGATGAACAAATTAAATTCGATCGCGAGCAAGGTTACTGGGAATGTGATTTTACTCAAGTTAATGCGCTATCTGTGACTGATGATGTGGTAGAATTTATGGCTACTCAGTTACAGAAATTGCCCCAGCAAACACAAAATATCCTGAAGTTAGCTGCTTGTATTGGGAACTCTTTTGATTTAACTACTTTGGCAATTGTTTCACAACAGTCGCCACAGGAAGTGGCAGATGCTTTGTGGAAGGCTTTGCAGGAAGGATTGATTTTACCGCAAAGTCAAGTTTACAAGTTTTATCTCAGCCACGAGCAAGAAGTTAATACTAACAATATCGAAAATGTTGCTTATCGCTTTCTACACGATCGCGTCCAACAAGCGGCTTATTGTTTAATTCCCGAAGACCAAAAACAAGCTACTCATCTGGCAATCGGTCAATTATTGCACGCTAACACGCCTGTAACTCAATTAGAAGCATATATCTTTGAAATTGTCAATCACTTGAATATAGGCATTGATTTGATAACTCAGCCTGACAAAAAACTGGAGTTAGGGCAACTGAATTTGCTGGCGGGGCGCAAAGCCAAAGCAGCGATCGCCTATAATGCTGCTGTCAAATATTGTACCCAAGGTATTGATTTACTGCCTTCCGATGCCTGGACGGAACATTACAAATTAACCCTGAATCTGCATAATGAGCGTTTAGAAGCTACCTGCCTAAATACAGATTTTGACAAGCTGGCAGGATGGGGTGACGTTGTGTTGCAATCTGCTACTTCTTTGCTTGATACTATCAAAGTCTATGAAACCCGAATGACGGCATTCCGGTCTCAAGGTCAATTTGCCAAAGTAATTGAGACTGGGTTGCAAGTGTTGAAATTACTCGGTGTGGAATTTCCCGAACAGCCAGTGATGGCAGATATTAGCGCAGCAGCTCAACAAACAAGGCAACTATGGATGGGGCACGCACCCCTAAGTTTGCTGGATTTGCCTGCGATGAGCGATCCACATCAACTGGCAGCCATGCAAATAATGACTACACTGGTCTCCTCTGCATACATTGCTAAACCAACACTGTTACCGCTACTTACATCCAAGCAAGTGGAGATGGCTATCCAGTTTGGCAATTCATCTATTGCCATTTTTTCCTATGCAGACTACGGAGTGACTCTTTGTGGTTTGATTGGAGATATTGATGCTGGGTATGAGTTTGGACAACTTTCATTAAAATTACTAGAACAACACCAGATTAACGCTTTTAAAAGCAGAGCTTATTTTATTGTCAACAGCTTTATTCGGCACTGGAAAGAACCTTTACATCACAGTATCCCATGTTTGCTAGAAGCTTATCACAGCGGCTTAGAAACCGGAGATTGGGTATGCGTAGCGTTGAACTTAGTATCATATAGTCAGTGTAGCTATTGGAGTGGTCGAGAATTAAATGATTTGGCTGAGGAAATGGAGACTCATCGGCAAGTCATCAGCCAGGTTAAACAAGAAGCAACGATAAAATATTATGAATGCTACCAGCAAGCGATTCTCAATTTATTAGGACAAGCTGAAGTTCCCTATTGTTTACAAGGCAAAGTCTTCAATGCCGCCCAAATCTTACCCAGCTTACAAGCTACCAGCAATCGCACGGGGTTATTCTATCTTCATCTCAATCAAGCTGTTCTCTGTTATTTATTCGGAGAATACGAAGCAGCCTCACAACAAGCAGCCTTAGCAGAACAGTATAGCAATGCTGTAACTGGCTATTTCGTCGTAGTTGTCCGAGTTTTTTATGATGCTTTAATTCATCTAGCACGCTACACCGATGCTAACGCTAAAGAACAATCAGCCATTTTAGAACGAATCAATGCCCATCAAGAAAAACTACAAACTTGGGCGAATCATGCTCCATTCAATCATCAACATCGTTGGCAACTTGTGGTAGCAGAACGCTATCGAGTGCTTGGTCAATTTGCTGAGGCGATGGAACATTACGATTTAGCTATTGCCCAAGCCAAAACACATGGTTATGTGCAAGATGAAGCACTCAGCAATGAACTGGCTGCTAAATTTTACCTAAGTTGGGGCAAACAGAAAGTCGCAGCAAGTTATATGCAGGAGGCATACTACTGTTATGCTCGTTGGGGCGCAAAAGCCAAAACCGAGGATTTGGAAAACCGCTATCCCGATCTACTGCGCTTTATTCTCCAGCAAAGAGTACAATCACTCCATATGCTGGAAACACTATCGAGCAGCGTTAGCTCCGTTATCTCGGTTTATAATTCCACTGATTTGGGTCGTTCTTCTAGTACCGACATCAGTACCTTTGATTTTGCTGCGATTCTCAAAGCCTCCCAAGCCATTTCCGGCACGATTCAACTGGACGAACTACTGCACAAATTAACACAGATTATTCTGCAACATTCTGGAGGCGATCGCTGTGCCTTAATCCTACCTAATACTCAAGGAAAATGG